>CAYYHF010000027.1:0-16421 GCA_964471415.1 uncultured Clostridia bacterium
TTGCCCATAGCAAGCGGAAGGTACTTCGCAACCGGCACGTGGATAGGGATCACTAGCAGTCCGATGAACACGAACTGCATTATCTGGAATAGGGCTTGTATCCTCTTGAACACCAGGGCCAGTCCGCCCAAGGCGAAACCGACTCCGTATCCTCCGAGCAACGTGATGAGCAACAATGGTACCAGGCTGATCAGGTCCACCCTGAGCCATTTGCCCGTAGTGGCCATCATCGCCATGAGCAGCGCCATGATCGGGACGAAGCTGAACACCAAGTCAGAGATGATTGTGCATGCGCCAACCCACTTGAACCCGCATGGAGCCAGGTAGAGCTGTTCCAGCGTCCCCGTCTGCGCCTCGTTTGCGAGGTTCCACGACAGGTTTGAGAAGGCATAGATTGTGAAGGTCCACACGAAAAACCCGACTATCGTGCCCTCAAGAGAGCCGTCTAGCCCACTTGTGCTGGCGTAACGAGACACGCTCTGAAACCCCATGAAGATCAGCATGAAGATCATGTATATCGACACCAAGCCCGACACTGAGTTGACCATGTAGCGCTTCATCATCGTCCAGTCCCGCCTGAAGACAGCAGCAAAAACGCTTCCTAGCTTCACGGCCGCGCTCGCTCCCCTCTTACGACCTCAAGATACACCCTCTCAAGATCGACCTCTTCGTGCGTGATCTGATCTATGACCGCATCCACGCTGCGCAGGACGTCCATGAGGCGATAGATGTCGTTGTCTTCAGACAAGTTGACTCTGATCTCCGCGCCCGCCTCTGCGGCTGTCACATGCGCGCCCGCGAATTCCTGAGCCAGTCGCGCATTGAGCCCTTCGGGGGCAGGCCCACGAACACCGATCCGGTAGGCCTTCGTTCGAAATAGACTCATCAAATGGTTCACCTGGTCGTCAACGACTACTCGCCCGGATGACAGTATGACCACGCGCCCGCAGACATCCTGGATGACGTCCATGTCGTGGCTGCTCACTACGAATGTGCGCCCCTCCTCCCGGGCAAGCTGCTTCAGAACGCTTCGAAGCTCCAGCGAGGTTTCGACATCAAGGCCCAAAGTGGGCTCGTCCAGGAAGACCAGCGGGGTTCGGCGGGCCAGCGCGCACACCACACTCGCCTTCTGCTTCATGCCCTGAGATAGCTTCCTGACTTCAACATCGCGCCTATCTTCCAGCGTGAACAGCTTGAGCAGCCGGCCGAAATACTGCCTGTCCTCGAAAGACGTAACTCCATGCAGAGATGCAAAAAACGTCACATTCTCCCATACGCTCATTCTCCAGTAGAGATTGCGGCTTCCCTCAAGAACCGCGCTGGCCTTGGCCAGTATCCGCGGATAGGCTGCCTGTGCATCCTGCCCAAACAGCGCAATCCGCCCCGAATCCGGACGCATCAGCCCAAGAATGCATTTGATCGAAGTGGTCTTCCCCGCGCCGTTCGGCCCCAGAAGGCCCAGGACTTCGCCTTGCTTTACCTCGAAGCACACGCCGTCGACAGCCCGGACGGCTATGCCGCCCCTGTCTTTGAAGACCTTCGTCAGTGACTCGACTTCCAGCGCATTGGCGGATGTGCTCAAACGTGGCGCACCTCCCAAACGATGCTGTCGATACTCCGCTGGATACACGTGTTCTACGACCCGTCCCAAATCCCTTTCGGGACGATCCGCTTCTGCCGCGATCAGAGCTCGCGCCGTTGGAATATCGCCTGGGCTATCAGCATGCACGCGAAATAGACGACCAAAGCACCCGCCGCCACAAGCCCACTGACGCCCGGCTTCAGATTGGCCACCATCACGAACAGCGATGTCGCGCCAAGCTTGGATCCCGGAAGCAACATCGGTCCGAGGAACAGAATGAACCACGTTACGAGCAGAGCAGTGCGCGCGGCGCCGGCGCCCGATCGAAAGAACACGACAAGCTGCACTGCAGCTACCGGCAGCGTAACGCACACGAGAAGCGCCGCGGACGCAAGCGAGAAGGCGCCTTCACCGGCGGCGAGCCCCAGCGCGGCAACGGCCGTAGCGGTAAACCCCATCCAGGCCAGGCCCACCAGGAACGGCGCGACGAACTTCGAGGCCACTATGGCGCCGGGATTCATGGGCAATGACCGCAAAAAAGCGAGCGTTCGGTTCTTCTCTTCTAGCGTAACGCTGTTGAGCGCAAAGAAAGGCACTATCATGCTGGAGTAGACAGGGAGTATGCTCGCCGCGAACACCAAAGACTCCCGTGAGTTCACCACCAGGCCTATCAGCGTAAAGCCCGCCGCCACAACCGCCGGAAGCACGAGCATTCCGCGGTTCATACGAAAGTCCTTCCATATGAGGCCAAGCATGTCAGCGTCCTCCCTTCGTGCATGCCCACAGCAGGTCCTCAATGGACGCAGTCGGATTTGACGCGCGCGCCCGCGCAAGAAGGGTCTCCCGCTCATCGCTGGCGGCTATCCGCCCACTTACTATCAGGGTAATGTAGTCGGCCACTCGCTCCAAGTCTGAGGTGATGTGCGTGGAGAACAGCACTGAACGGTCGCCATCAGCGACGAATTCCAGCAAGTCGGAGAGGAGTTCCCGCCGCACGATAGGATCCAGCCCGCTTGTGGGCTCGTCCAGGATGAGCAACTCGGGTTGGTGCGCCAAGGCCAGGGCCATAGCCAGCTTGGCTTTGGTGCCCTTGGACAATGCCCCCACCTTCTTTCGCGGATCCACATCGTATTTCTCCAGCAGCTCACTGAGTCTATCCCGGCTCCACATCGGGTAGTGGCTCCCGACAAACTGCGCAGTCCACGCCACCGTCATGTCAGAGTAGAACTCGTGATTCTCGGGCACGTAGCCGATCCTCTGTTTCAGCCGGATCTCGTCTGCCGCCATCTGCTGCGACAGCACTGTGATGCGCCCCGAATCAGGCCGCGCCAGATTCATGATCATCCGAATGGTCGTGGTCTTCCCCGATCCGTTCGGCCCCACAAACCCCATTATGTATCCGCGGGGAAGCTCGAATGAGACGTTTTGCAGGTCGAACCCGGGGTATCTCTTGCATACGTTGCCGAGCACAAGCGCACTATCAGACATCCTCATCGCTCCCATCCAACGCCTGAACGAACAAGCGTGTAGTCTCATCATCGTCCAACCGGAGTTGCCTGGCCACGCGAACGCCCTCTTCCAAGCGCTCCATCACCACTTCCCTTTTGAGCTCGATGATTGCATTCGGCCCTAAATCGGCCACGAAGGTGCCCAAGCCCGCTCTTGTGACGATCAACCCTTCCGCCTCCAGCTCTGAATACGCTCTTTTCGTTGTTATCACGCTTGCAAGCAGTTGATTTGCCAGTTGCCGAATGGAAGGCAGAGGATCGCCCGGACTAAGCTCTCCCCTGAGGATTCCTGTCCTCAGCTGGTCCACGATTTGCTGATAGAGAGGTATTGGGTTGTTGGGCGATACATTGATCCTCATCCGCAGATCCCGCCAGTGCATGTATTATGTCTACGCCCCCGCATTCGGGCATGATGCGGCCGCGGCATCGAAAACGATCAGAGCTCGCATCGCCGAAACATCGCCTGCGCCATCACCATGCCTGCCAGGTAACTGAGTATACCGATGACCTACCTTCGCGCATGCCCGCGCATTCCACCGGTGTATATATTGTCTATATACACTATACCCGGCGCGCCGCAGAGTGTCAACGCCTTCCTGGGAGCGCGTTCCTAGGCGCCCTCGCCTCCGCCGGCATCGCGCCCGTGAACACAAAAAACCGATTCCGCGGGCCTAGATCCCAGGCCCCATCGCCGGGAATCGGATTCGTTGCGTGGCGTAGCGTGGCTCGGCATCACTTGGCAGGAAGCCACATGAGGTCGTACGGGGCCTCGCGCCTCACACCTCGACCTCGCCGATCGCATGATCGATTATGTCGACTGCTTCGTCAATCTCGGGTTTGCCCACGATGAGGGGCGGCAGGAGCCGTAGGATTCTGTCGGCGATGGAGTTGATGATCAGCCCGCGCGCGAGCGCTGATTCGCGCACTCTCTGGGCGTCGATCGCGAGTTCGATACCGACCATCAGGCCAAGGCCCCGTATCTCAACTACCGATGTACGCCTGTCGGCCATCTCGGCCAGCTTGCCCCGGAGGTATTCTCCCATCTCGGCTGCGTGCTCACAGATTCGTTCGTCCGCCATCGTCCGGACAACGGCGATCCCTGCGGCGCAGGCCACTGGGTTGCCGCCGAAGGTCGATGCATGGTTGCCAGGCTCAAATCCCTTCGCAGCCCCGTCAGTGGCCAGCATGGCCCCGATCGACATCCCGCCCCCCAGGGCCTTGGCAAGGGTCACGATGTCGGGCCTCACGCCGTCGAAGTTCTGGTACGCGTAGAACTTGCCGGTTCGGCCTATGCCGGTCTGGACTTCATCCAAGATCAGGAGAAGCCCTCGTTCTCGGCACAACTCATAGATCCCGCGCATGTAGTCCCGGGTTGCAGGGTAGACCCCGCCTTCTCCCTGCACCGGTTCGAGCATGATCGCACACGTCTTCGCGGAAACTGCTGCCCTCGCCGCCGCGAGATCATTGAAAGGCACGTATCGAAACCCCGGGGGAAGCGGCTCGAAACCACGTTGATATTTGGGCTGCCCGGTCGCGGTTATCGCGGCCAGCGTACGCCCGTGGAAGCTCTGCTGGGCGGTGACAATCTCGTACCGCCCCTCACCGTATCTCATCCAGCTGTACTTGCGCGCCAGCTTTATGGCTGCTTCATTGGCCTCGGCGCCGGAGTTGCAGAAGAATGCCTTGGCAAGACCGGACGCCTGCCCAACCAGCATCTCGGCCAGTACAGCTTGCTGTTCGATATGGAACACGTTAGAAACATGCATCAGCATGCCGGATTGCTCACATACTGCCTTCACTACCGCCGGGTGACAGTGCCCCAGCGAGTTGACTGCGATCCCTGACAGGAAGTCAAGGTATTCGCGCCCATCCGCGTCCCACAGCCTGCACCCTTCGCCGCGAGCGAACACAATGGGAAGACGGGTGTATGTGTTCATCACGTAGTTGTCTGTCAGGGCAATGACTTCGTCAGTTGTCACCGCGTATGTCACCCTCCTTCTGCTTTCGCGCGCTCCTGCAGCACAAGGCGTATAGCCTTCTGCCCGCCGCCGACCGTCCGCCGCCTGACCCACCCGCAGCCGCGTCTACTCCAACACCAGCTCAGTACCGATGCCGGCGTGTGAGCACAGCTCCAGTATGATTGAATGCGGGCGCCGCCCGTCTATGATGTAGGCTCTGCCTACCCCGCCTTCGAGCGCGCCAATGCATGACTGTACCTTGGGTATCATGCCGCCCTCGATTCGACCGTCCGAAATCATCGCGCGAGCATCGCCGATTGCAAGCCGCGGAATCAACGTGGACTTGTCGCGGCGGTCGCTGAAAAGCCCTTCAACATCAGTCAGCATCATCATGATGTCGGCTGAAAGAGCGCACGCGATCTCCGATGCCACGTAATCCGCGTTGACGTTGTAGGATGCGCCGTTGTCGCCAATCCCCACAGTCGACACCACCGGTATGTAGCCTGTATGCATGAGATCATGTATGATTCCCGGGGAAACCTCCTCCACGTCCCCCACCTGCCCCAAATCGACCAGCCGTTCCTCGGCTGTCGAGCGGTCAACGATGCGTTCGGGAGGACGTTTGCAGGCTCGGATCAGCCCTGCGTCATGCCCGGAAAGGCCCACAGCCTTGCCCCCCTCGCGCTGCAATAGGGAGACTATCTCCTTGTTGATCTTGCCGCACAATACCATCTGCACGATCTCCATGGTCTCGGCATCAGTGACCCTCAGACCGCTCACGAAGACGGGTTCCTTGCCCATCTTGAGCATGGCCTGGTTTATGTCGGGTCCCCCGCCGTGCACTACCACCGGATTGGCGCCCATGCTCTGCAGGAACACCAGATCGAAGGCGACTGCTCGCTTGAGCTCCCCGCATGCCATGGCGTTCCCGCCATATTTCACCACAATCGTTATGCCGCCCAGTTCGTCACAGTCCGACACAATCCTACTGCCGACCGCCATACTTCCGCCCCACCCTCCACATCCGGCTGCCTAGCTGCGATAGCTTGCGTTTATCTTGACGTAGTCGATTGTCAAGTCGCAAGTCCACACAGTGGCCTTCTCGAAGCCGCTCCTAAGGTCCACTGTGATCACCACCTCTTCCGCCGAGAGAATCTCCTTCGCCCGCTCTTCGCTGAAATCAGCGCTCATCCCGTTCTCGGCGACTTTCACAGGCCCAATGCTGATGTCCACGCGTGAGGGTTCGAAATCCACCCCGGAGTAGCCGGCAGCGCACATGATCCTGCCCCAGTTGGCATCGGCGCCGAAAACAGCTGTCTTCACAAGCTCCGACTGGGCGATCGACATGGCGATCGTCTTGGCGTCCCGCGCGGTCCGCGCGCCCTTCACCGCGACCTCGATGAGCTTCGTAGCGCCCTCTCCATCCCGGGCGATCTTCTTTGCTAGGTCCGTGCATACATATTCAAGCGCAGCGACGAATCGGGCGTAGTCTTCATCCAAATCGCGTATCGGATCATTGCCGGCGAGACCGTTGGCCATCGCAATGACCATGTCGTTGGTACTCGTATCGCCGTCCACTGTGATGCAGTTGAAGGTCCGCTCTGTGACGTCTTTCAGCGCTGTGTCCAACAGCCGCCGATCGATCGCAACGTCAGTCGTCACAAAGCACAGCATCGTGGCCATGTTCGGGTGGATCATGCCCGAGCCCTTGGCCATGCCGCCGATTGTGACCTGCTTTCCTCCGATCCTGACTCTCACAGCGCACTCCTTGGCGCAAGTGTCGGTGGTCATGATGGCCTCGGCAGCCGCGCGCCCGCCATGCGGCGAAAGCCTCTCAGCCGCATCGATGATCCCAGGAATCACCCTGTCCATGGGAAGCCTGACCCCGATCACCCCTGTTGAAGCGTACGCCACGGTCGTAGGATCGATCCCCAGCGCACGCCCGAGCGCCTGCGTTATCGCGTATCCGTCCTTAAGCCCCTGCTCGCCGGTACACGCGTTGGCGTTTCCGCTGACCACCGCAATGGCCTGTACAATGCCTGCGCCCACGTGCTCCATGCTCACCAACACAGGGGCGGCCTTCACTCGGTTGGTAGTGTACACGCCTGCTCCCACTGCGGGAACCTCTGAATACACCACCGCAATATCGTTCCTGGTCTTCCGCACTCCCGCGAACACCCCGGAGGCTCGCATGCCCCGGGCAGCCGTTATGCCTCCGTCAACGCGGGATAGATACACAGGGCTGTCAAGACGACCGCTATCGGCGAATTCAACTGCCATCTTGAGCATCATCTCCTTTCGCATGCGCCGGCGATGTGTTCCTACTCAAGGGAAAAGGGGCATCGAATCGATCCCCAATCTCTCATCCAGGCCGAACATGATGTTCATATTCTGAACGGCCTGCCCGGATGCGCCCTTTACGAGGTTGTCGATGGCGGCCATGATCACGAGCCTGCCAGCGCGTTTGTCAACGCTAATGGCGATATCGCAGAAATTCGAACCACGTACTGCCGAAGTCTCTGGTAGGCGGCCAGGCGGCAGAATCCGAACGAAATACTCGTCCTTGTAGAACTCCTTGTAGATATCCACTACCTCACTCACGTCCGGAACCGCCTTTTTCGATGCCGGCGATGCGTAGATCGTGCTCAGCATGCCGCGGGTCATGGGCACCAGATGCGGGATGAAGGTCACGACCACCTGCGAGCCCACAAGCTCAGAAAGCTCCTGCTCGATCTCGGGCGTATGGCGATGGGCAGGAATCCCGTACGGGGTAAGGCTATCGTTTCGCTCAGGGTAGTGATAAGCCGGGCCAGGCTTGCGCCCTGCGCCCGACACGCCCGACTTGGCATCGATGATGATCCCAAGGGGATCGGCAAGGCCTGCCGCAAGCGCCGGCGCCAAGCCCAAAAGGACTGTGGTGGGATAGCACCCCGGATTGCCCACAAGCCATGCGCGGGAAATGAGATCGCGGTTGAGTTCGCTCAGACCGTACACCGATTCCGCGATGAGCTCGGCGCACTCGTGTTTGACCTTGTACCACGATTCGTACACTCCCGCATCGCCGAATCGGAAATCCGCGCCCAGATCGATCATCTTCCCGCCGGCGCGCCGCACCGCCGGCGCAAAAGGCATTGCGGCTCCGTGCGGAACCGCGGTAAAAACGATGTCGCATTTGCGCGCCATCTCCTCAGGGGACAGTTCCTCGTACACAAGATCCGTTTTGCCGCAGAGGCTGGGAAACACCTCCCCCACCTCCTTGCCGGCGTAGGTTCGCGACGATACGCAGACCAACCTAGCTCGTGGATGCCCTAGCAGAATCCTGACCAGCTCTCCGCCCGCGTAGCCCGAAGCTCCCACAATTCCAACCGTGATCACAGATATCGCTCCTCGACATACTGACTTGTGAGTACGTAGAGGGATTATACTATATCTTCGCATAAATCTGCAATGGTTGAACGTGGAAACTGTCGGCGCCCGACCCGGATCGGTGGTATACTCGGTACTGAAAGGCAGGTTGCTGTGGGAAAGGAAGCGCTTCATGTCGCTACCGGCTGTGTACTGGGGCCGGCAGGCCGCGAGACGACATACCATGCGCAAACTCGCATCGGGCACTCTCGCGCGGCTCGTGTCGATCGCCATTGTGGCGCAGCTATGCCTGCAGACTGCCGACTGCTTAGGCTCCGGTTTGCCTCACGCGGTCGGTGGAGCGGCGCTCGCTGTGGCCAACCCGCGAGGTATTCGCATCTTGACGCGGGTTCCGTCAGGCGTGGCGCCCACTGTCAGCAGCCCCCCATTCTGCTGCAGCATTCTGTAGCTCACAGCCATACCCAAGGCGGAGTCGTTGGGCCCTGCTCTGAAGAACAGGTCCACTGCGCTGTCGGAGCGTTCGGATTCCGCTCGTTCAAACCGGGCTAGGGAGACGCAGTCGCACACCTCTACCTCCGCCCAATCCTCGCTTGTGGCGCGCACACACACTTCCACCTCGGACATGTATTTTGAGGATGCCACAGCCCGTTCGATGACTCGGAACACGGCGTCTGCTATCTGGCCGCGGTCCGCGAAGGCCTGCGCTTGATCGAGCTGTGAGTGTATGATGATACCCCTGGAGTGCGCCTCGGCTTCAATCCGGCCCAATGCCTCCAAGACGCACGCCGCAAGATCGAAAACCGCGCGATCGGGCGGCTCCGGTTTGGCGAGGACCAGCAGATCCCGGATCGCGGCATCCACGCGGGCGACTTGTGAAGGCACAAACCTGGATATCTCGTCGAGAAACGCACTGTCGCCATAGCGAACCGGGAGTTGCTCCAAGTATTCTCGTATCGACAGGAGCGGGTTGCGCACCTCGGCCGCCACGCTCGAAACCGACCTGGCGAGAGCGCTCATGACAAAGCTGGTGGACTCGATCTCCTCGGAATGCCTCAGCGATGTCACATCCGAGAAGACCAGGAGAGCCCCGCTGGCCCAAGATATGCGCGGCTTGACGCAGCAACGGGAATCAGCAGGCATCAGGCGCGAGAGAGGCGCAATGCGCACGTCAAATACCCGAGTGTCGGCCCCCACGTTCAGGTCGATGTCGCATCGCATTCTGGAAGCAGTGCCTCCCGCCACCTGTCTCAGCGGCGTTCGAGGAACCAGGGGCGCCAGATGCGTATCTGAGATGTTGACTCCCACCACCGAATCGCCCTCCCAGCCCATAAGGCGCGTTGCAGCGCTGTTGGCCAAGACGAATTTCAGGTCGGAGTCGACCACGGCAATCCCATCGCCGGAACTCTCCAGTATCTGCTGGTTTAAAGCGTTGACCTGCGCGATCTGCGCAGTCTTGGCTGCGCTCAACTTGCGAAGAACCAGATTCCACATTATGACCGCAACCGCGCCCGCGGCAGCAAACGCCATCGCAGTAAAGTGCAGACGAAGCCGTACAGGATCCAGACCCCATCCCTTCGCGATGGACTGGCCGAACCACTTGGCGTGTATCTTGTCATACGCCCCCGATGCCCGAACTTGCGCTATCCCTCTGTTGAACATGGCGGCCAATTCCCGATCAGCCGGCCTGAACGCCATGGCGTACGGCATCGGATCGATCACATCGCCGACGATCTTGATCTTGTCGGCGAGACCGTGCTTTTGAGCCATATGTATTCCAGACAGCCGGTTGCCGACATACGCATCGGCGGCGCCTCCCGCCAACGAATAGAGCGCCCGTTCCTGATCGGGCAGCGCGAGCAAGTTGACGCTTTCAACTGCCGATACTCTCTCATGCGCTGCATCGGCCTGCTGTACTGCTACTGCCCGACCGCTGAGGTCGTTAAGGCAGGTTATCCCAAACTCGGAGGACTTCACGAATATCGCCAGCGAAGATGTGAGGTATGAGTCTGAAAACAGCAGATCGGACTCACGTTCAGGCGTACGTTTCATGCCCCAAATAGCGCAGATGTCGCCTCTTTCCAACGCCGGGCGCACATCCGACCAATACATAGGCATCAGCTCTATCTGGATTCCCAGCTCAATTGCTATGGCATTCATCAAGTCCACATTGAAGCCTTGATACGCCCCGCTGTCGGCTAGGTATTCAAACGGAGGAAACGACTCATCTCCCCCGACTCTGTACACCTCAAAAGAGCCCTGCGAGCCGGTCGGGGCGGGCAACGCTGCAACGCAAGCCGCAGTCACTGCCGTTGTCAAAGCCAACGACACTATTTGAACTCGTAACTGGCGCCTAACGCGCATTCTCATCTCCCCCAGCGCAGGCAGTAGAGACTCAACACAGACGCCGGCCGGTGAATACTGATGGTTGGGGTTCACTGTTCGGCAGATGTTGACGTTTTCCTGCCTGGTTCTGTGTTTGCTTCCTAAGCATGGGCGCGATGGTGTGCCGAGCCAAGATCAGCCCCTCAAAAGCGCCATATCGCGCTCGTGCACAGGTCAGCCACGGTTGACGTGGAGTTCTCCGAAAATGCCCAGTCCCACCTGAACTGCGCTCGGCGGCACAGTTTCTCGAGGTCGGCCAGAAACCGGCCCACGCCCGTCCTCTGCTGATCGATATCCGCCTGCAGCGCGATCAGACCGTCGAGCAGCACTGCGATGGAGGATTTTCACCTGGGCGTGATGAATCCTGATATGGGTGAAAGGAGATGCGAACGGAATGAGTACGAACCCTGGAAAGGGACCCATCGGGTCGCAGCCGCCGCGGATTCGCGACCGGGTGTCCATTGTCAGCGGAGACATTGCGGAGCAGCGCGTAGACGCCATTGTGAACGCCGCCAACACTACACTTCTGGGCGGAGGCGGCGTAGACGGCGCGATACACCGGGCAGCAGGCCCTGGGCTGCTTGCCGAATGCAGGGCGATTGGGGTATGCAAGACCGGCGATGCCGTCATAACCCGAGGATACCAGCTGCCGGCCAAACACGTCATACACACAGTGGGCCCGATATGGAGGGGCGGCATAGCAGGCGAACCGGACCTCCTCGCCAGTTGCTACAGGAGTTCGCTGGAGCTCGCCGCGAAACACGCCGTGCGCACTCTGGCGTTTCCGTCCATCAGCACGGGAGCGTATCGCTATCCTCTAGAGCAGGCCGCACAGATCGCCGTGAGAACCGTAACCCGATACCTCGAGGACGATCCGTCCATCGACGAAGTGAGATTCGTGTGCTTTAACGATCGTACTCGCGATGCGTATCAGCGCGCGCTGGATGCGGAACTCGCCACGCGGTGAGCGCGGCCGGCCAAGCCAAGGGCCTTCAGCCCGAGCAGCAGGTGGGAGAGGCTCTACCGTTGCGACAGCGGTCTTCCTGTCCCGATGGGCAGTCGGCGTGCGCGCTGGTGAGGGGGAACACCTGCTGAGCCAGGTTCAAGAAGACTTCCACGAGCGAGGGGTCAAACTGCGAACCTGCGCACCGCCGTATCTCTTGGAGAGCCTCCTCCGGACTCATAGCTTTCTTGTACGGCCTCTCGCCAGTCATGGCGTCAAAGGCATCCACTATGCTCAACATCCTGGCGGCCAGCGGAATATCCTCACCTGCCAGACCGCGAGGGTAACCCGTGCCGTCCCAACGCTCGTGATGGCTCAGAACCGCCTCGGCCACACTCGCCAGATCCGCGTTGTCCATGACGATGCGCGCCCCGATCTCGCTGTGGGTACGCATCACTTCCCACTCGCCTGGAGTTAGCGGACCCGACTTGATTAAAATGGAGTCCGGAATCCCTATCTTCCCCACATCATGGAGCATGCACAGGAGGGCCAAATCGTTCAGATCACTCAATGACATGTTCATTGCTTTTCCGAGTTCGAGAATCATCTCGCACAGCCGCTCCGAATGAGCCTGAGTCTCATGGGTCTTCTCGCCCAGGGCATTTCTGAGAAAGTGAAACAGGTTCCCTCTGGGCGATCGCAGATGCAGGAATTTGTTCTTATGCATGCTG
Source organism: uncultured Clostridia bacterium (assembly GCA_964471415.1). Lineage (GTDB taxonomy): Bacteria > Bacillota > DTU025 > DTU025 > DTU025 > UBA5389. Next base: position 12,471 of record CAYYHF010000027.1, read on the forward strand.
CTTTCCGCGTCATTGATCAGACGAGTTATCGGTCTGGATCCGTTGGACCTGCTCGCCACGCCCACCGACAACGTTGTTTCCACAAGCTCTAGGCTCATGGCCGCGACTTGCTCATGGATAGACTTGAGCAGAACGGCGCACTCCGCTTCCTGCATGCCCGGGAGAATGCAGGCAAACGAATCGCCGCCCAGCCTGACCACTACTCCTCCGGACCCCGCCGCATCCACCAGTATGCCGGCAACTCCTGCCATGATCGCGTTGCCCATGTCGTAACCATGAGCTCTGTTCACCATACGAAGCCCATCGATGTTAGCAGCGATGACGGCGCACGCGCCGGCCCCTTCGCCGTCCAGTTCAGCGGCGAGACTGTCTAGATACCGCGCATTGTATACTCCTGCATGCCTATCGCGAAATCTCGACTGCTCAAGCTCGCGTGTACGCGCCTGCAGAGAGTCGGCCATGTCATTGAAAGCGTCTCCCAACCGAGCTATCTCGCCCACGAAGCGCGAACCCTCATGCCTTGCCGACAAATCGCCCGACCCAAGGCGCCCGGATACCTTCGCCAATGCGGAAAGAGGATTGATAATGAGGCTCGCCCCCGCTATCCAAAGCGCAGCGGAGACGACCGCCAAAGGCAGCGCCGTTTCCACTATTTCGGCAACGGCTCGCTTGTTTGCCGCCTGCAGCACTGGCGCCAACGCTGCAGACACCGACATGTACGCAATCGCGTTCCCAGACAAATCGCGAATCCGCCCAAATGCCAAAATGCTACCATGGTCATCCTCATCGAGCCTTGCAGTCACTACATTGCTTTCGCCGGGGTTTTCGGAGATAGCGTGGGCCACGGCGTCTATGTAGTTCGCGTAGTGCGCCCCATTGACAGACTCGGACCATATCAACGGGTTGAGCTGGACATCCCACACAACGAGGCGAGCATTGTCAGGTAGAGCAACCGCGTTCCGCATGTTCTCAAACCATTCTTGGTGCAGATAGACGAGCACCGTCTCAGAGGTTTCCTTCCCAACGCCATCGCATGCACTTCTGGCTACGACTATAGCAGGGCGATGATGTACAGGGCTCGAACGCACACCTGTTAGCGATGACTTAACGCCTGCAGCCCGGGTTCCCGAGACGGCAGCATCGGTGAGAAACCGCCCTTCCAGCGCCTCATTATCGCGGCTGGCCAACACAACGCGCCCGGACGAATCCACAACCATGAAACTAGCATGGTCGCCGGACACACCCGCAACGGCCTGGGCTGTATCGATCCGGCCCGACCGCAGTTCCCACTCCCAGCGGAGTCTCATGTCCCTTACTGAGGCCCAAAACCCGTTTACCATTTGGAATATCCTATCCACATGAACCGGCTCTTCTGCGCAGACCTGAGCCACATGCATAGCCAGCCGATCCTGCTCGGAGCGGATAAGCTGCTTGCGTTCCGCCGCGACCCGGCGATACAGGACCGGCACGATGCCTATCGCAGTGACCAACATCAGTATCAGGGCCAGGAAATGCAGACTAATGGATGGAGCCTTCTTCATCGTAAGCAGTCACACTCCAACCCGGCATTGCGGTGTTATCTGGCGGCAAAAAATCGCAGAGACGAGCGATGTCTGCCTCGGGCTATGGCCGGCTGCTCCACGCTGCGGGCTTTTGAGGTCTGAGGCTTGGAAGAGAATCCAAACCAGCAGTGGGCAGAAGCAAACCCCGACAAATCCACCTCCTATACAGCGAAACGCGCTTGATACATGTATCGGCATTTCTCGCACGGGGTTTAGCGCCGAGACGGCGGCCCAAGCGCGCAGCGCCCACCTGATTGCTTGCTTGCCATCCTGAATAGCCTTTCGACAAGAGGAGCATATCCCCGACAGAGCGAATTAGGATATCAAGAGCTCTGTTTCCCGGTCGCCGCGATCTGCAACCCATTCCCAAGGGCGCGCCCGGTGTTCGCGATAGGTTGACGCTGCAATCGCCCTGTGGTATGAGGAGGAGACAATGACCCGAAGAAGAACCCTTCCGCTCGTGCTCATCATATTTCTGCTCATTCTGGCTATCTGGGCGCCGCCTGGGGCGCCGGGGGTTTCTTCCCATTTCTCCTTGGTTGCCGTGGGCGATGCTCTCATTCACCAAGGCGTATATGGCGCGGCCAAGACAAAGGACGGAGCTTTCGACTTTCGCCCTATGCTCCGCCTCGTCAAAGACCGCATTACCCGTCACGACCTGGCCTTCTACAACCAGGAGACCATCTTGGGCGGCACTGAACTCGGCCTGTCTACCTACCCCCGCTTCAACTCCCCTCAGGAGGTGGGAGACGCCTTCGTCGACGCCGGGTTCAACCTGGTTTCCCTGGCGAATAATCACACGCTGGACCGGGGGGAGAACGGGGTTCTGCGCTCCCTGGATTACTGGAGCAACAAGGAAAGCATCATCACCGCCGGCAGCTACCGCACCCAGGAAGATCGGGACGAAATACGCACGGTGGAGGTCAACGGCATCACATGCGCCCTGCTTGCCTATACAACATACACCAACGGCCTCACCCCCCCCAAAGGCAAGCAGTATTACGTGAACATCTACGACCCGGACGTAGTGAAGGCGGATGTGGAAAAGGTCAGGGACAAGGCCGATGTCGTGATCGTCTCCATGCACTGGGGCAACGAATACGTTTTCGTCCCCACGGAGGAGCAGCGGAAGATAGCGGAGCACCTCGCGGAGCTCGGGGTGCACATCGTAGTGGGGCACCACCCTCACGTTGTGCAGCCCGCGACCATGGTGGGGGATACCCTGGTCATCTACTCCCTGGGCAATTTCCTATCAGCCCAGAAGGAGCTGTTCAAGCTGATCGGTCTACTCGTATCCCTGGACGTAGTCAAGACCGAGACGCCTGAAGGCCCCGAAATCAGCATCGAGAACGTCACGGGGACTCTCCTGTACAACCCCCATCGCTCCCCTCTGGGCCGCCATGTGGTCGTGCCTTTCGACATGATGACCGAATCGATCCTCGAGAGCTTCGCCGATGTCCACCGCAGATTCGCCGCCCGCGTCAAAATCGATGACACTATTCGCTTTCTCGGTATTTCTGATCATCCCAGAGAGTCTTCCTGAACGCATCGTCTTGGTAGTATTTCACAAGAGCCTGGGTTCCCAGGTCGCCCATGCCCTTTTCAGCCATGTCCTTGTACATGGACAGAACGTGGTCGACGATCCCCATGTCAAGCGAGACCCGTTCGGCTTCCGCGACAGCGATGTTCATGTCTTTGATGTAGTGTTTGATGAAGAACCCTGGGGCAAAATCCCCCTTAAGCATGCGGGGCGCCATGTTGCTCATCTGCCAACTCCCAGCCGCTCCCTGGCTCACACTGTCAAGCATGGTCTGAACGTCAAGACCAACGCGCCTTGAGTACTCCACGGCCTCACACACACCGGCCATCGCGCCGGCCAAAGCGATCTGGTTCGCCATCTTGGTGTGCTGCCCTGTTCCGGCAGTGCCCTCATGTATGACGTTCTTGCCCAGGCACGCGAAAATCGGCTGACAGGCATCGAATGCCTCCTTGTCGCCGCCCACCATAATCGACAGCGTACCATTCTTCGCCCCAACATCGCCGCCCGAAACAGGTGCATCGAGAGCGAAAACCCCGCGTTCACGCGCCTTCTCGTAGATCTTGACCGCCAGAACCGGACTGCTTGTGGTCATGTCGATCACATACGCACCGGGCTTGGCGTTTTCGACAATGCCGTCTCTGCCGAAGTATACTTCCTCAACATCCTTGGGATACCCGACCATGGTGATAACTGCGTCCTTGCCGGCAGCGCAGCTTCTGACATCAGGGCGCCAGACAGCTCCTTCGGAGATGACATCCTGCACCTTGCTTTTCGTTCGTGAATAGATCGAGACATCAAAACCGCCCTTCATCAGATTGCGCACCATTGACTTACCCATTACCCCAACGC
>CAYYHF010000028.1:0-15847 GCA_964471415.1 uncultured Clostridia bacterium
CCCACCAGTACGATCCTGTTCATGACAACACCACCCTGCCTCAAATTTAGGCCCGGCAAGGAGTCACTTGTCCTTGCGGACGATCAGGTAGCGTATTACACCATCGGTGATCCCGTAGACGCGCTCCAGCTCGGCCACAGTATCAGCAGTCGCGTTGAAATAGAGGATGCCATAGTACCCCTCGGTATGATCCTCTATCGCATACGCCAGCCTGCGCCTACCCATGCGATCCGTCTTGGTTGTCTCTCCTCCGCCTGACGCGATCAGCTCCTCGAACTTGGTGATCATGGAGTCGATTTCCTCGTCGCCGAACGTTGGGCTGAGAATGAACATGGTTTCGTAGGCGTGCACTGACTTCACCTCCCCTCGGACTTCGGCCCCGCGTCATGCGCGGAGCAGGGATTGCGAGATGAATTATAACATTAGGCCACAGGAGGCGCAACCCACCGTACGGGTGATATTTCCAGAACAACGCCCTGATCATACGTTGAATCTGAATAGCACAACATCGCCGTCCTGGACGATGTACTCCTTTCCCTCCGTCCTGACGCGTCCGTGCTCGCGAGCCGCAGCAAAGGAACCTTCCTGCAACAGGCAGTCCCACTGTATGACCTCGGCGCGTATGAAACCCCGCTCCATGTCGGTATGTATCTTCCCCGCCGCCTGCGGAGCGAGAGTGCCCCGCCGCACGGTCCACGCGCGGGTTTCAGGGCCTTTTATCGTGAAGAACGTTATGAGATTGAGCAGCCAGTATCCTGTCGTTATCACGCTGTCCAACGCGGAATGCGTGAATCCCAGGGACGCCAAGTAAGACCGCGCGTCCTCGGGCTCCAATTCAGCTAACTGCCGTTCGAGTTCCGCACACACGGGGACCACCGGCGCCTCGCCTTCCATCCCGATTTCTTCCGCGGTCACGCCAAGTCGGTCCATGCATTCCTCCGCCACATTGGCCACGATCATCATCGGCTTCATCGTAAGCAGGAAAAGACTCTCCACAAGTATACGACTCTCATCAGACAGCCTCATGGCGCGCGCAGGGCGTCCTGCGTTCAGGAATTCCTGTAGCTCTGCCAAGGTATCCAGCTCAAAGCGGTACTTCTTGTCCCCCGTCTTCAGCATCGGCTCAGTCTTGGCGATTCTTCTGCTCACGGTGTCCAGGTCGGCCAAGATTAGCTCAGTCTCGATGGTCTCCACATCGCGGGCTGGGCCAAGTTCGCCGTCCACGTGGGCCACGTTAGGATCCGGGAAACACCGCACCACGTGAGCCACTGCATCCACTTCCCTTATGTGAGAAAGGAATTTGTTCCCCAGCCCTTCACCACGGCTGGCACCCTTGACAAGCCCCGCTATGTCCACGAATTGGACAGCGGTGGGAGTGACCTTCTCGGCCCCGGCGAGCCGCGCCACCATCGCCAACCGTTCGTCCGGCACTTCCACTACGCCAATGTTGGGATCGATCGTGGTGAACGGATAGTTGGCCACCTGAGCTCGACCTCGCGTCAGCGCGTTGAACAGAGTAGACTTGCCCACGTTAGGCAGGCCCACGATCCCCAGGCTCAACATGTGAATCGCCTCCTGCACGGGTAGACATGATCGCCCGCACGCCTTTCTCAAACCGCGGCCTAGGCAGCATGACCACTCGCCCACACCCCTGACACTTGATGCGGAAATCCGCGCCCACTCTCAGCACCTCCCACGTGGAACTCCCACAGGGGTGCGCCTTTTTCATCTGCACAATATCGCCCAAGTGAAACAAAAGGTGCTTAGGTGACATGCCCCGCCCTCCAGACCCTGGCGCAGTCTCTCAGGATACGCGATCCGATTCTTGTTGCGTGCTCTCAGCCCCATCGTCTACACTCTTTTGCTGCCGATCAATGATAACGTACCTGTGAGGATACGCGATCTTGATGCCGTTCTCGTCGAGGGTCTTCTTGACGAGCAACTTGAGTTGCCGCCCTACAGCCCATTGCTGCATGGGTTGGGCAGTTGCCCATACCCTCAAGGCTACTCCCGAATCGCCCAGGTCCTGGACGCCGAGCACAGTGGGGCCATCGACGATCTCAGGGATGCTCTCCCTGTGGCGATCAAACGCGTCCTGCAGGATGCCGATGACAAACTCAGCATCGGTTGAGTAGGGTATCGGCACATCGAACATGACCCTCATGGCACGACCCCGGAAGTTGGTGACCAGGTTGATTGAGCCGTTGGGCACCACGTGGAGTTCTCCGGCAAAATCCCTGACCTTGGTGACCCGCAGGCCGATCTCCTCGACTACGCCCGACACGCCCGATATGGCGACATAGTCGCCTACAGCGAACTGATCCTCGAATAGTATGAAAAAGCCGGTCAAGACATCGCGTACCAGATTCTGCGCGCCAAAACCTAAGGCAACTCCGGCTACGCCGGCGCCTGCGATAAGCCCTGACGTATTGACACCGAGCTCGCCAAGAACCATGATTCCGCCTACAAAATACACCAGGTATTTCACGAAACTCCTTATCACAGTTCTCAGAGTCATCAAGCGCCTGCTATCGCGGATCAGCACATGCTGCTCATCCTCACGCGATTTGAACAGGCTGTCTATCAGCCTGGAGACAACGCGCATTACCAGGGCCGATACTAGGACAATTACCCCGATTCTAATCAGCGAAGAGACTACCGTGCTCGTCCCCTCAGCGAGCCGCTCTGTTTCGAAAGTCCCTGCCACGATATCACGCACCAAAGAAAGCTGCATTGAGCTCGGCATATGCGGTCACCTCCGCAAGATTTGTTACATAGTACCTTTAGACACCGCCCGCGCATGTCCTGCTCCAATCAGAAAAACCCCTCTCGGACTATTGCCGAAAGGGGTGCGCGCGAGGACTGATTGTTTCACGTGAAACACTTCACCTCAGGGTCGTGGGCACAAACATGTCCACCAGCCCGATGACCAGGGCTGCCAACAGCGCGCCTGCAATGGTGACCGTCATGCCTGGCACAATGTACTTAGTGGCGTATATCACCACTGCCGATACGAGGAAACCCACGATCCCCCTGGCGTACGGAGAAACCGCGCGCCCCAGGATGACCTCGATAAGCCATCCCAAAACGGTGATCACCGCTGCCGCTAGCAGCGCCGTCCAGAAAGTGACCGTTGCGAACCCTGGTATGAGAAACGAGATGAACATCAGCACAATCGCTGACACAACCAGTCTTACGAGGTGCTTTAACCACTGACCCATCGACTCTGCCCCCCAGTACATGTGCTGGTTTAGTTCGCCAATCGTGGTATTAGCATAACCAGCATCAAGGGGACTATGCTTGCGGGGGGTTCTGCGTTGCAAGCTCAGCCACAACCTGCTGCGGGGCAACGAGGCTCTGCCTGCGGGGGTTCCTGCACCGCAGACTCGTCCGAAACCTGCTGCGTGGCAACAGCAGTCTGCGTGCGAAGGTTTCCCGGGGGGCAGGGGTTCCGCCGCAGTCGGCACGTGGCAGCCGGAAGCACGCAAATCCATTCTGCTGCAACCTTCACTGCACATCTGCCGTCCGCTGGCGGAACCGATCGCCCACACAAGCTCTCTATCGCAGCCCGCCTCTGCATGAGTCGGTTGCCGACAGAAACGAATCGACGAGCGTTAGCCTAGAAAGGACCTCCGAAGTCGGCGAACGGCAGCTTCACCGATGCAATACCCTGATACACTTGAAGATACCTTCTGGCCGCCTTGTCCCAAGTGAAGTTGATCATGACGTGGGGACGCCCGTTGTCCCTGACGGTCTCTATTCTGTCTCTCTCGTCCATGTGGAGAAGGCCCATCTTGATCATGGCGCCAGCTAGTTCCCGCGGGTTGCGCGGCGGCACCAGCTTTCCGGTGGCGCCCTCCTTGACACGGTCGATATCGAGCACCGTATCGTTTATGCCGCCGACTTTGGTTCCGATAGGTATGGATCCCATACACATCGCCTCCAACTGCACCAACCCAAAGGGTTCGAAGTTGGAGGGTATCAGGCAAAAATCGGATGCGCCATACCATGCGCGCGTAGCTTCCCTTCCTAGGTATCCGATGATGGCCTTGACGTTCTTGGGGTACTTGCGCTCCATCTCGCGCGCCATATTCTCCAGGACGGGATCACCTGAACCCAGCACCACTATCCTCATCGCGGGCGCCAATCGATCTGCCCCAGGCAGCTTGCCATCCAGAATCATCTGGGCCGCGGCGAACATGTGGTCGACACCCTTCTGCTCCATGTCGAAGCGCCCCACGTAGAAGTAGAGGATGCCATCGTCCAATCCCTGCTCGCGCAGGATCGCAGCCCGCCGAGCGTCCCTGGACTTGTCCGCATCTGTGAGCTTGGCTGGATCCCAGAAAGAGAAGTCCATGCCGTTCCAAACGTAAGTGGCTTTGCCTGCGTAGTCGCCGAATAGGGTCTTCCACTCCTCGTTGAGATAAGTGTAGCTGACTGTCGTGAGATGGTCGCACACGCGACATCCGAATGTCTCCAGGTTGAACATTGTGCCTTCTGGGCCTACCTCAACGCACTCAGGATCAGCGAGCTCTCCCAGGCCGGCCCGCTCCATTTCGCTTAGCGCTATCTTCTCGCGGCAGATGCGGTGTATCGTGTACACCATCGGTATCCGAAGGTACTTCCGTGCAAGCGCGCCGCCCAGAACACAGTGCCAATCGTTTATGTGAGCTACATCCGGCTTCTTACCCTCTTTGCCCATTACCAGATTGACTGCCGCCGGAAAGGCGTAGGCGAAATGGACCAACTTCGCCGTAAGCGTTTCTCGCGGGAAATAGACATCAGGGTGATCCATGACATCGTCGCTCAACAGAAACACGCGAACGCCGTTGCGATCCATCTCGTAAACGGTTACATCGAATGGGCTAGGTCCAGCGGTGATCCTGAACTTGCCATATTTCTTCGGCTTGAATTCCTTCTCGGTCTTGTGAATGCCGTGAGACGGCATGAAAACCATCACTTCGTTGTCGCGGGCCAGCGACTCCCCTATCGAAGTCGCGGCCTCGGCCAGTCCTCCTACGCGTTTTGGAAGGTGTTCGAAGGTTGCCAGGCTGATGATCATGGTCCCCCGGCGGCAAACGCCCCGGCGATCGCCTGGGACATCGAGCCGCCGCTCGCCTCCTTTCGTGCACTGCTCTGTCCAACTTGCACCAGTCCGAAGCTGACATCACGGCACCACATAGTGTGCCGCCATTACCCACCGAAACTTGCATGCAGTCGGACGCTAATTGCAGGATACCAAAGCTTGGGCAGACGGGCAAGCTCCTGTATATTGGTATGGATGTTCTTGGGCAATCATGGGACGGCAGACATACGCCCGAATCTGTGCCGGCTCCGCAGCTGTCACCAGGCGACACTCGACAATATAATGAAGTGACGTTGCATGGCTGTAATCTCGGCATCAAAGGAGGGACACGATATGTGGCACTTCCTGGAGGCTGTGGCTAGCCCGTTCTTCAAATGGCGGCGCCGAACCTGCATTCTGATAATACGGACTACGAGAAGATAAGAACCCCAAGCAAACCCGATATGGTCAACACGATGATGGGATCCAGCTTGACCAAGAATACCATGCCGGCTGCCGCGGCGGCTACTACCGCCGACTTGGGGTCCACAAGCGTCACTCTGGCCACCGAAAGCGCTGCCGCGGCGATCAACCCAACAACTGCCGGCCGCATCCCCGATCTCACCCGCGCCAGCTCATCGCGGCCTTCGAACCTTCTCGCCAACATCGCAAGGGCCAGGACTATGATTACCGATGGCGTGACGACTCCGAGGGTGGCTACGAACCCTCCAATCACGCCAGCCAACCGATACCCAACAAATGTTGCGCAGTTGACGGCGATTGGCCCCGGAGTCACCTCAGCGATAGCCACGATATCAGTGAACTCTCGAACAGTGAGCCATCCGCGCCCATGAATGATCTCGCTCTCTATCAGGGGTAACATGGCATAGCCGCCCCCGAAGGTAAAGAGCCCAACTTTCGCGAAACTCAAGTACAGGTTGAGCAGTATCATCTGTTGGATCCCCTACCCCCTGCCAAGAGACCGTAGACGGCTGCGGCTGCCACCACCAGCGCAGGGCTTACGTGGACGAAAGCCACCAGAACCATAGCGGCGGCGGCCAATGTCAGTTCCAGGCGGGAACGCACAACCGGTCTGCCGATCTTGAACGCCGCCGAAGCGATCAGGACTACAACGGCCGGTCGAATTCCTGCGAATGCGGCCTGTATGTAAGTGCATGACGATAAGTGCTCAAAGAGCGCAGCCACAACCAGGATGATAATGATCGATGGGAGTATGCAACCGGCTACAGCGGCCATTGCACCCCGAAGCCCGCGAAGCATGTACCCTACGTACACCGATGTATTCACTGCAAGAGGACCTGGCGCCGTCTGAGAGACCGCAAGGATGTCCACGAAGCGGCGCTTCTCGATCCATCCACGGCGCTCCACAATGTCCCGCTGAATCAGCGGCACCATCACGTAGCCTCCGCCGATCGTGAATGCGCCTATCCTGAAGAAAGTCCCGAAGAGGGCGGCCAACGAAGCCTTGGGGCAATCTCGGTCGCCCCCCGCCTGTCCATCGATCCTGCGTCCTGAGTCTGATCTGGAGCCATCCTCCATTGACTTGTCTCCTCATATGATTATGCTAGATCTCAACGCTTCTTCCCCTTGCCCGGCCCTCTCGCTGAAAGACTGCTCACCGCACGGTTCACACTAAGCGCTCCTGCTATCAACCCAATCAGGAAACCGGCCAGCGATCCCCAGGGCCGCGTTCCGTACCTTGAGTCGATGTGGACGCCGACAACAAAGCCCATGGCCATGAAAGTCGCAAACTCCACCGCCATCCACACGTAGCCCACATAGACTCAGCTCCCTACGGTTCTCAGCTCAGCCGGTCATCATGGCATCTGGAGAGATTGCGCGGCGGGACCTATCTGAACTATCGCCGGCTGAGGCTTGTATCTATCCCGTGAAATAAGCTCACGCCTGATCTCGGCGCCTCCCGATTTGACCACACGCCATACAGCAACGCGATATCCTGGCGTGCCCTCCTGCACCGTTGTGCGCGTTCCTGGCGCGGACTCCGGGTTCACCTGCTCGATCACGCCAGGTTCGATTCTCTCAAGCACTTCCGTTTGTACATCTACGGTCGTGTCCTCTTCTCGGTCGCCGAAGATCCTGAATGTTATGGTGTCTTTGTGCACGCGAGCGTTCAGAAGAACATGATGCTCCGTATTGTTCCCGATCCTAAGATCGATGGCTCCGTAGGCCACTGTTGCGTCCCTCCCCAGAGGCACATAGCTGATGGGAAGCGAGTGATTCGCCCTCGATAGAATATCCAGGTCAGACAGCAAAGCAGCGTTATACAGAGTAGTAGACACCTGGCATATCCCGCCGCCTATTCCCGGCACGAGTTCAGCGTTGAATATGATGTCGGCTTCCAGGAATCCTCTCTCCGATGTTCTGGGCCCCACCACATCGTTAAAAGAGAAGACATCGCCCGGGGCAAGGACTGTACCATCGATCATTGCCGCTCCTAGCTGAATGTTCTTGGCTCGCCTGACGTTGCTCAGCTTGAATTTCGTGGTATACCTGCCGAGCAGTCGTCGGATGCCCTTGGATTCCAGTTCCGATGTGGTCACACTGGGAGGCACCGTTTCTACAGGAAGGTCGATCTCCCGTGAGCCCGAAGACAGAGTCGCGCTCCGGAGCATCGCAATCAACTCGTCTGCGTTCAGCCTACGTCCATCGGACGATGGCTCCAGGATAACCTGATCGTCATCAGTAATGACAAGCCTTGCATCAGTCGGCTGAATCTGCACCACATTGGCAAGGGCAAAGACCAGGTCGCGCAGGCGCTGCTCGTCGATGGAGACGACGAGAGCAATATCAATGCCTCGTTGCGCGATCTGTCGGCGCTGAACAATCCTTGTGAAAAACCCGCCGCCCCGGCCAATGCTGTAGGCAGCTCTCAGCCCTGCCTCCAAGTCGACAACGGTGCCCATTTCCTCCGGGTTCACTCGCCAGGCCTCATCGCCCAGTCTCAGGGAAATGGGCGCTGTTTTGCATTCGCTCATTCGATCCTGAAGGCGCGCCCGAGCCTCGGCAACGGTCATCCCGCCCACGTTGCAGCCCCCAACAGAAACCCCCTGGCAGATCCGGTCGCCGGCGAGCACTCCGAGCAAGGCTTTCTGAGAACCCCAAAGCACGCCGATGATGAGGCACGCGGCGATAATCGCACCTGCTATCACTTTCTTGGACTTGAGGTTGATCGCATATCCCATAAGCAGCAAACCGCCTCCGCTATTGTCAATCACGGCGACTCATTGACGTTGTCCACACGAGCATAGCACATTCGCGCCTGGTTGTGCGCACACCATCCCTGGCCCACATAGAAGGCTGTGTATGCTCATATACTTCAACTAGTGCGTCGGGCCGGCACCGCCGACGCCTCCATTGGCAGAGGAGGTCTCTCGTGGAAAGCAAGCCTGATGCTGCATATGAAGGCCGCCTTGTCATTTCGAAAAGCGCATCCCCTGGGCCTACACGGGCCCATGTAGACAGCCCCAACCTCAGCGCCTGGCTTGCGAGGGAAATCGCCGGCAGTCTCGGCGGACCCCCAGGAGCGCACCGCCAGCCGCTTACCGTAGTGTGCATCGGTACGGATCGATCCACAGGCGATGCGCTTGGCCCCTTGGTCGGATCGAGGCTGATGGAATGGCGACTGGCGCGCGACCGCATCCGCGTGGTAGGAACGCTCAACGAACCGGTTCATGCGGGCAACCTAAGGGGCGCCATCGAGACTCTGGAATTGGTTGCCACTGGCGCAGGGAACGTGCTTGCAGTCGATGCATGTCTGGGTCGAGTTGGCAGCATCGGCTTCATCACGGTGGGCGAAGGCCCGCTCAAGCCCGGAGCGGGCGTCAACAAGGAGTTGCCGCCAATCGGAGACGCCTACATCACCGGCATAGTGAACGTGGGCGGATTCATGGAGTACCTGGTGCTTCAAAATACCCGGCTGTCGCTGGTGATGAAGATGGCAGATGCCATAGCGCGCGGAGTCATCGCGTATGTTGCCGGTCCTGCCTAAAGCACGATCCAACGCGCCTAGTTGTGTTCGCCCCACCACCTGGTCAGGATCTCAATCACCTCGGCGTCTGATACCTGACCGAAGTCTTCGTAGAACTGCCCCACCGCGGCGAAGTCCAGCGGGACCGCCAGGCTCACTACCATGTCAACCTCTCGCTGTAACCAATCAAGCGTATCAGGAGGGCATATCGGCACCGCAATCACCAGCCTAGACGGACGCATTCGACGAAGCCCACGCGCCGCCGCCAGAATGGTGTAGCCAGTAGCGATTCCATCGTCCACCAGTATCGTATCTTTGCCGGTGACTTCGGCAGGCGGTCGGGTCCCTCGGTATGCCGACAGCCTCCGGCGGATTTCGTCTACCTGAACCAGACTCTCCTTCTCAGTATACTCACCATCTACTCCCATCAGACGAATGAGACGTTCGTCCAGCACTAGGTCGCCATCGGGCCCAACAGCGCCTATGGCCATCTCGGGATTGAAGGGCGCGCCTATCTTCCTGGAGATGATCACGTCCAGGCGCGCACCTATGGCGTAGGCCACGTGCTCGGCAACGGGAACCCCACCCCTTGGTAGGGCCAACACCAATGGGTCGCTCCACTCGCGAGTCGCCATCTCTCGCCCCAAAGCTCGACCGGCCTCGGCTCGGCTTAGAAACCGCACGGCTCACCCCTCCAGCCAGACGATCATCAGAAAGCAACAGCGATGGCATGCTTCGTTACAGCACGGCCATCGCCAAAAACAACAGGCTCAGTCTGTCACTGGCTAGCATCCGGCGCATCAGCCTTGACGTGCTCCGGCGGTGCGCCCCCCTTACGTGCACCGCTCTCCAGCATCTCACACCTACCCAGGAACGTGGCTCCCTCCTCGATAACAAACGATGTGATGGACACATCGCCGAAGACCTTGCCCGTCCGGGCAATCTCCAATCTACCTGATGCCTCAACATTGCCTCTCAGCTCTCCGGCCACAGTCACGTTCACAGCTGAAACCGATGCAGTGATCAGGCCGCCCTCGCCGATAATCACATCTTTTTCCGCTTCGACAACTCCGTCCACAAAGCCATCGACTCGCACGGTGCCCGATACGCTCAGCGTACCCTCAACTTTGGCCCCCTTGCCGATGTAAGTATCCACCTTCCTATCCCCTGAAGGCAGCTCTCTGTCCCTTCGGAACACCAACGCCCGCCCCTTCCACTGGGCAGTCTGCCCGATTTGCTACTTCATGTACGAGGACGGGTTCACCGGACGTCTGTTCACACGTACCTCATAATGCACATGAGGTCCTGTGCTCAGCCCAGTGCTGCCCACGTAAGCGATGACTTGACCTTTCTTCACAGTTGCGCCGACCTTCACCGCGTTGCGGGAGTTGTGCGCATAGAAGGTCGATATTCCATACCCGTGAGAAATCTCAACAGCATTCCCGTAACTACCAACCCATCCTGCCTTGGTGACAACACCATCCGCCGTAGCTACTATGGGGGTACCACGCGATGCGGCGATATCTACGCCGTCATGAAAACGGGTAACTCGCAGAATTGGATGGGGCCTATTGCCGAAACCCGACGAGATCCTCCCCTTAACGGGTGCAATGGAAGGAGTGTGATCGATCTTATCGCGGTATTGCTTGGCCGATGACCGCAAACTCGACATGTCCTTCTCGATCGACCCGGTGAGCGCCAGCAGCCTAGACAACTCCTCGGCGGTTGCCACCGCCAGGCTTTCCTCGCTGACAAGCGCGGTCGCACTCACATCCTGCTCAAGCCCGGAAGCGTCATCGGGCAGCAATAACGGCGGAACACCCCTGTCCGCCCCCGGGTCGCCTCCGCGCGATGCCGCGCCTCGCTCTGTGGAAGATGAACTGGATGATGCCTTCTGGGTTGCGCCTGCGCCTTTCACAATACCCCAGATCTCAACGTTCTCGTCAACTACGTTCTCAACCACGGCAGCTAGCTTAGTGGCCTTTTCGCTTAGCGCCCTAAGCTGCGCAAGACGCTCATCCTTCTCCCTCTTGAGCACTTCATTCTCCCTGAGAAGCTCTTGGATCTCCGCGCCCTTGCACTTTCTGTCTTGCGTCAGCTCAACCATGCCGCATGTCATATGTAGATACGATCCAACCAAAAGAATCGCCAGTCCAATCGCGATTGGGATCCCAACGCGAAGAACCAGGAAGGGGACTCCTATTGATTTGGGCGGCCCGCCCGAAGACGGGATGGCCATCAGAGTTATCGATCCACGGCGCTTCCGTGGAGGGGTCCGCCGGAACCACTTGAGTGTCACCACAAACGTGCCGCTGGAAACCCCCTCTTCGGGTGCGGGGAAGAATGCGGCACTTCCCCCCTTCAAGACAGCTGGCGCGTTGCCGCCACGATACGTGCAATCCAAGCCCACTGCCCATTTATGAATAGCATGGCCACTCCGTGCCGGGCCATGCGTCTATCGAATCATTCACGGTCGATCGCGATGCGAGTCTTCTACGCACATCCGTGCAGGGAGCGCAACGCCCGACATCGTTAGCGTAAGTGCGCGAGGCATGCCGCAGCGCTAACTCAACGCGATAGCAGGCATATTTGGCCGTCTTTCTAAATTCCACCCATTTGCACGAATTCCTGCTTGCCTTCTCGCTTTTCCTCTGCGCGCCCTCGAATGCCGTTTTTCCTTCATAGTCAGATGTCTCACTTGAAAGGCTTCTGCTCTTCGCACCGCGGGAGGAGTTCTCAGATGCTATGTCCAGGTCATGCAGAGCATTGGAGGCAGCGTATGCGGAGCTGGGGAAATGAGCTGCTTGAGGCGATTGACCTGCCGGTGCTGCCCTATGGCATCGACCAGCGGTCTCATCAATCTGGGCCAACGACCATTGAGGTCGGAGCCGGTATCCCTGACAGTCCGATCCATCGCCCAATCTTGAGCCCTTGCGTATTCCACAGGACGGACAGTCCGCCGATCAAGGTCGCCCTTCTGATGAGTGCCAGAAACCCAAACATGCTGCAAAGCGTGATGCAGTGCCTCTTTCGCCGTCTTCACCAAGATGCCACTAGTAGCTGTTTGCTCAAACGGAATCGCATCTTTCCTTATCCAGCGCCATGCTGCCTCGTAGCTGACGCCTTGCAGTTCGGTCAACTTGCCTGGCACAATGAGTGGACTTTGCCTTATCTGCACCTAATAGCCTGTGGCACTGCTACCTATTGGCATACCCTCTATTGCGCGCGCTATGGCTGTAATTTCCTCGTCAGACAGGTTGTGTGTCGAGTGTCCTGCCTTTACCGGTTTCGCATAGACCCGGGTCTCTTCCCGGCCACACAATCCGCTTATCACGATGCCATTCGCGCCGGCGTCGAGGAGAGCGACAGAGAAACTCTGCTCTCCGCCAACATCCCGAAACGCATTGTAGCGCATAATTCCAACCTTCTGCACATGTCCCCGACAGACGGTCTCAAGGCTTGCCAAGTCGTTCTGTGTGCGTTTCAGCTGCGCGGTAAGAGAATCAACCCGCGCTATGTAGTCGAGCAGCAATGACTCCACATCTTTGTCTCCAGCATCGCCAAGCAGAATGCGATACTGCCTGTCCAGGCGCCTGGCTCTGGATGAAGCTACTATGAACACGACTATGGCAATGAGCAGGACCATGCACAGGATGCCTATAATCACGCCTTCCTGGCTGGCTACCAGCGTGGCCAAATCTGACATATTCATACCTTCCCACGGCCTTGCAAGGCCTCGGTCCCCCCTCCAATGCAAAGCATGGCACAACTATCCGCAGTCACTCGCGACCCAGAATGACCTCGAGAATCCGATCCAGATCTTCTGATGAGTAGTACGCGATCACAAGCCGGCCCTTGCTCGCTGAGCCGGACAATCTCACTTTGGTTCCCAACCTCTCGCTCAGGCGCTGCGCCAGGTGGGCAGCGTCCGGGTCGTGTGCAGCCTCGCTTGACCGGATTGTTTCACGTGAAACATTCTGCGCAATCGCCTTAACGAGTTCCTCAACCTGCCGCACGTTTAGTCCTTGCGCAATGATCTTGTTGGCGATCTTCAGCTGCAGAGCCTCGTCTGAGATGGCAAGGAGGCATCTTGCATGCCCTTCGCTCAGTTTTCTTTGCTCAACAAGGTTCTGTATCTCTTCCGGCAGATTAAGGAGTCGCACTGTGTTTGCAATCACAGGTCGGCTCCGACCTACACTCTTCGATAACTGCTCCTGGGTCATGTCGAACTCATCCATCAGCCTCCGATAGGCCAGAGCTTCTTCAATCGGGCTCAGGTCCTCCCTCTGAAGGTTCTCAATGAGGGCGAACTGAACCATGCCGGAATCATCGAGCTCCCTGACGATTGCCGGAATCTTGGGCAGCCCGGCGATCTGAGCCGCTCGCCAGCGGCGCTCACCGGCTATCAGTTGGTAGCCGGTCCCTGCTGGCCTCACGACAACAGGCTGCAGGATGCCATGGAGCCTTATCGATTCGGCCAGTTGCTGAATGCCCTCGTCACTGAATGATCTCCGGGGCTGAAACGGATTCGGCGAGAGCTGGTCGATGGGTATCTCCATCCCCTGAGAGCCATCGACTAGCGGACCCAATGAACTCGCTCCTATGATGGCACTAAGCCCCTTGCCCAGTCCTCTTGGTTTGGTAGCCATCTCTATGCCTCCTCTCGCTGCATAATCTCTGTTGCCAGGTCCCTGTAGGCTTCAGCCCCCTTGGACCTATCGTCGTATAGCGGAATGGGGAGGCCATAGCTTGGAGCTTCGCTGAGCCTAACGTTTCGAGGGATCACCGACTGAAACACGCGATCGCCCATGTGAGCCCTCACATCGTCGGCAACTTGCTGCGAAAGGTTGGTTCTAGAGTCGTACATCGTAAGCACAATCCCCTCCATCTCTAGCGCAGGATTGAGATGGCGCCTCACAAGGTCAACGGTGCGCATCAGCTGGCTAACTCCCTCCAATGCGTAGTACTCGCATTGGATCGGCACCAGGACCGAATCGGCTGCCGTAAGGGCATTCATCGTAAGAAGCCCCAATGACGGCGGGCAGTCAACTAGAACATAATCGTAGGATGTGCGGACGGACTGCAGCGCCGAACGGAGCCGCTGTTCGCGAGAGATAACGCTGACCAGCTCGATCTCGGCACCTGCCAGGTCGAGTGTGGCTGGTACGACATCCAGGCCATGAACAGTCGAGCTGAGAATCGCTTCGCCGATTGGCGTCTCGTCAATCAGGACTCGATATATGCAGGTCTGCACTTCGCGCTTGGCGATTCCGATACCCGATGTAGCGTTGCCCTGCGGATCCATGTCGACGAGCAAAACCCGTCGACCCGCCATTGCCATGTAGGCGCTGAGGTTGACAGCTGTCGTGGTCTTGGCAGTGCCGCCCTTTTGGTTAACTACTGCAATAACCCTGCCCAATGCGGTGCCCCCCTAACATACTGAGCTAGTCTTCTCCGCACCTCGGCAATGTCCTTCACCCAAAAGGCTGGTTATACTGCTCTCACCCGGATGATTTCCGGGCTGCGTCAGAGCCAATGGGACGCTTCTCAGGCACTCCCGGTCTTCTGGGATAGCAGCTAGGCGTGTTCCTCTGCTTCATCGCGCTCACCAGTACCCGTGTGCCGGCTCCAGACGGCAATTCGAGTTGGAGGGTTTTGAGTTCTCCCCCTCCTAGTGCGTTCACTGCGTAAGCGCCCAGTTGCATCTCCTCCGCAACCTTAGGTCCCTTCATCGCAATGAACATCCCGCCCGGTCGCACGAGGGGCAAACAACACTCAGCAAGAGGCGCCAGGCTGCTCACCCCACGAGCCACTGCAAGCGCGAATCCTTCCCGATAGAGAGGGTTCCTCCCGAGATCCTCGGCACGCGCATGCACAGCCTCGACGTGCGATAGGCCCAGCGTAACCGAGACATCACGCACAAAGTCAACTTTCTTCCTCACGCTATCGACCAACAGTAGTTCCGCATCGGGATTCATGATCTTCAGCACCAATCCCGGAAAACCAGCCCCGGTTCCCACGTCCACGAGGCTTGGGAGATCCCGCAGATCCACCGCGAGGAGGCAAGTGAGCGAGTCAGCGAAATGCTTCACAGCCATCTCCGCATCCTCAATGATGGATGTCAGATTCACTGCCCTGTTCGCCTCGATCAGGAGTGTCCTATATGCGCAGAACATGTCGAGCTGCCGGCATGCAACCGGAATACCGAGTTCATAGGCTGACCTCTCCAAGGTCTCGCGGAAGAGGTCGTCCGCCTGATCACACTTCGAAGGCAATGTCGCTTCCCTCCACTTCCGAGCCGGCTCGAGCCATTTCTCGCAGGTGGACCGTCAAAGCCATGACATCCGCAGGCGACACGCCCGAAACCCGCGTAGCCTGACCGACTGAGAGAGGCCTTACCTGCGCGAGGCGTTCCCTGGCCTCTCGGGACAGCCTTGATAGCGACTGGTAATCAATGTCGACAGGGATGGCCCACCGTTCCAGTTTCCTGAATTCCTGCACTTGCCTTTCTTGCTTGGCGATGTAGCCAGCAAAGCGAGACTCAATGTCCACCTGCTCCTGGGCATCGTCCGAATAGTCCTGAAGCGAGGAAGGGAGTCTTTCGCCCGCTCGCACCAGAGCGATAGCTTCACGCCGTTTGCTGAAGCTACCCCACCTTTCATCATCCACAAGACCTACGTCTCGTCCTCTGGGCGTCAGCCGAAGATCCGCGTTGTCTTGCCTCAGGAGGAGTCTATACTCAGCTCTGGCGGTCATCAGTCGATAGGGCTCAT
>CAYYHF010000029.1:0-15706 GCA_964471415.1 uncultured Clostridia bacterium
CGGACCCGCTGATTAAGAGTCAGCTGCTCTACCATCTGAGCTAGTGGCGCACACTTCTTCTCTATCCGATTGTTGCGGGAGGACTCATCCTGCCCACGCGACATTCATTATACTATGGGGTCTACGCGCATTTCAAGCACAAATTCTGGATCGATGGAACCCCGGTCTACGTCACGAGAGAGTCGCGCTCAATCCTCCCCCGCATCGTCAATCCGTATTATCCCAATCATCCCTTCTCGGAAGGAGGAACTCCGCCCATCTAGAATAGTCTCTCGGAACCACCCTGCTGAAACTCCGCTATGCACTTGACATACGTTGCCGCTGGCCATCGCCGGCCGGCTGGAGGTGCCCGGGTTTGCACAACTACAAACGCTGCACGATCTTCGCAGGATTCGCAATCATCACAGTCTCGCTCATACTGGTCCTGGCTATGGGGGCAGGCGGCTGTATCGGCCCTCCGCCCAGGCCCACGGGCAAGATCGAAGGCACCGTGTCCGATGAGACCTCGGGTTCTCCCGTTGTGGGCGCCTCTGTCTTCCTAGATAATCGCGTGCTGGAGCCGACGAACTGGGCGGGCGAGTTCACAGCCGAGAAGCTAGCTGCCGGGCAGCGCACCCTGTCGGTGTCTCGATACGGATACTTTCCTTACCAGACAACGGTCACTGTTCAGGCCAATCAGACCACGCGCTGCGATGTGCGGCTGACGCCGATCCAGCCGGGCACGTCTTCCATCGCCGGCTGCGCTACGCTGTCCAACGCCTACACTCCCTCGTCGGCGTCGAAGTCGTCACCTATGCCGCGCCTCTTCGCAGGATCAGCCGCGCCCACACGCGGCATCGGTCTTCCCGAATCGTCCACCGATGTTATTCAGGTAAGGCTGCGCCCCGGGCTCACAGCTTCCGACATCGCCGGCGAGCTGGCTCTGGCCGGCTATGAGATAGTAGACGAACTCTCTCTCTCACAGATAGTCCTGGTCCGCCGGGCGGTCGGCTCGACCCCGCGCCCCGCGTTCCCGGCGCCTGGCAGCGCCGATGTATCCACGGAGCGGTCCGCGGCCGCCCTCGAGAACATACCCGGCATTGACTGGGCATACCCCGATTACCCCGTCTGGGCCGCAGCCGTGCCCAACGATGCCTTCTTCTCCTACCAGTGGCATTACAACGCAATCAGCTTACCGCAGGCATGGGATATCTCCACCGGCCGGGAGAGCCAGGTCACGGTGGCTGTGCTGGACACGGGCATCAGGCCGAACCACCCCGACCTTATTGGCAAGACAGTTTCGGGCTGGGACTTGGTCGACAGAGACGATGACCCCACTGACCAGCCTGTCAAGCCCAAGTCGAGCCACGGGACTCACGTGGCCGGCACCATCGCCGCCGCCACCGACAACGGCATCGGCGTAGCCGGCGCAAGCTGGGGCGCCAAGATCATGCCCATCAGAGTACTTGACGGCGAAGGCAAGGGAACCTACTCCGCGATAATGGAAGGCATTCAGTGGGCTGTCCAGCACGGCGCAGACGTCATCAACATGAGTCTCGGCGGCGATAAGCTTCCCGGCGAG
This sequence comes from uncultured Clostridia bacterium, assembly GCA_964471415.1. Classification (GTDB taxonomy): domain Bacteria; phylum Bacillota; class DTU025; order DTU025; family DTU025; genus UBA5389. Next base: position 1,562 of record CAYYHF010000029.1, read on the forward strand.
GTCTTCGAGGGCATCGTCAGAGATGCATACAACCGCGGCGTTGTCTTGGTAGCAGCCACAGGCAACAACGCCGGGCAGGTGCTCTATCCGGCCGCTCTGCCCGAAGTAATCGCGGTAGGCGCCACGCTCAGAAACAACCAGCTCGCTCCCTACTCCAATACCGGACCCGAGATCACCGCGGCGGCCCCCGGCGGCTTGGTGCTTCCTTTCCCGAACGATGGCGTCCTCAGCACAGCCTATCGGTATGACAGTACCGCCTCAACGTGGGTGAACGACTACGAGTTCATGCACGGCACTTCGATGGCCGCGCCCCACGTCAGCGGGCTGGCGGCCCTGTTGCTTTCAAAGCTCGGCCCAATGTCTCCGAGCGCCATCGCCGCCCTCATATCCGACACCTCAATGGACCTGGGCGCGGATGGCTACGACTACGACTTCGGCGCCGGCCTCGTAAACGCCTACGCTGCCCTCACAGAATCAACCATGGACCGTGCCGTATTCGCTGTGAAGGATTCGCAAGACCAATGGGTCGGCGAATCAGTCTACGGCCGGCGGGACCGCACGTTCCGCATAGTAAACGCACGCCCCGGCGATTTCACCTTGGTGGGGTTCTTGGATGTAGACGGCAACGGGCTGATTGGCCCAGGCGACTTCTACGGCGAAGCGCCGATATCGGTGCCGCGGTCCGGCACAGTGCATGCAGATCGTCTCGTTCTGCATTATGTCGATACTGCCTCCACGGCTGCGACAGGCACGGCCGCTGTGCCGCTTCCGCGCGTCTAGGTTCGTTCCGCGCGCCAAGGCGCCAAGAGGTATCTCGCCCTTGTCGGAGAATTCCCCCAAAGGCGATCTATTGCCAATGGGGAGGGGATTTCCATGCGCACACCATCAGCGCAGGGCAGTCAACGGGCGGCTGTCGGTCTCGCGCTGAAAGCCGCCTTCGTGGCGATCGTGCTGCTAGCCACTGCTTTTGCCGCGGCCGGATGCCTCGGGGGAGGCGGAGGGTCGGGCGGACCGCCTGGACGTGTAGAGGGAGTTGTAGGCAGCTCCGCAAGTGGGCGCCCGCTAGGCGGAGCCGTGATATGCTTCAGGAGAACCGGCACAAGTTACACAGTCTATGCGCGTTTCGATGGGTACTTTGTAGCTGACCTGGAACCGGCCACATGGAAGGTGTCAGTTGCGAAAGCGGGTTTTGAGGGCAAGTCAGATTCCATCACGGTAACATCGGGTGCAACCAAGACCATGAACGTGGCTCTGAAGCCCAAATCAGGTACAGTCACCGTGCATGGCAATGTCAACTGCGAAAGCCTCTTCGCCCAGCCGTATCCGCCTGATCCACACAAGGACCTCGATGTAGACGTATCCATCCGCGGAAACGAGGATCCACCGCTATACTCCACTTACCTTACTATCCCGGCAGGCCAACGGATCGGCGAATACTGGCTGGAAGGGCTGCCCGCGCAGGCGATCAACGCGCGCGTGGACGCCGTGATCCGCCAACCAGGCGCCTACTACGAGTTTGGCAGGTTCGCAGCGGTGATCCCAGGCAGAATTCAAGCTGCTGCCGCCGGCCATATCAACCTGGACAAGTGCAGCACCATCGTGTGCGAAGCAGTGGAACTCATCGCGGCTAACCTCCTCATCCCCATTGAAGAGGTCTCCGAGGAAACCATCCGAAGAGTCCAGGGGGATGTGGGAACGAACGAAGGCGCGGACCCTGCGGCGATTGCCGCCAAGTACACCACGTTCGAGCTGTCCGGTACCGTCAGGTCAGCACTCACCGATGAGCCATTGCGCGCCGTCAACATTTACACAACGGCTGGATACAACATTATGAGCAGCACGCAGACGGACTCAGACGGCTCATATTCCCTCGCGGTTCCGGTGATATGCGATCGCATCGTGTTCGAAGGGGGCAACGCCCTTTACGAGACTCAGGAGCTTCCCATCCCCATGCCGGGCTGGGGAGCTCCCCGCGTTGGGGATACGCACACGCTGGACATCCATCTCGATCCGGATCACCCGGCACAGCTCACGATCCGACCCGCGGCCGCCACGCTGCAGGTAGGCGAGGCGATCCAGTTCGAGCTGACGGCCAGGAGTTCGGGATGGGGTGAGACGCCGACCGCCGTGGATTGGTCGGTGGAGCCTCAAACAGGCAATGGCCAGATCACCAAGACAGGCATCTTCCGCGGCGCCCAGCAAGGAACCGTTAAGGTCTGGGCCAAAGCCAAGTGGACAAACAACGATGGCTCCGTGCGCGAGGTGAGCCAGTTCGCAGACGTCACAATCGTTCCGAAAGCCGTCACCTTGACTGCGAGAGTAGATGGGGACGGGGTGATCAGGTGCTCGCCCGAAGGCGGGCGCTACGCCAAGAACGAGAGCGTTCAGCTAGAGGCGGTCTCCGATTATTACTGGGAGTTCGACCACTGGTACGGCGATGCTTCAGGATCGGAAAACCCTATCGCCGTAGTGATGGATACCGACAAGACCATCATAGCTGTGTTCAAGTACAGATACGGCCACAACGGATACTCAGCCTCTGGACGCGTGACCAACTCGGAGGGAGGCGCTCCTGTGTGGGGGGCGACGATCAATTTCGAGTCTTGCGGCTCGGGGCTGACGTTCAAGCCCGTGGCCACCGACTCCCAAGGCCGCTGGAGTTCCAGCCAGTTGAAGGAGACTGTCAAGGTTGTCCCGCACAAGGAAGGCTGGCGGTTCGAGCCTGAGTCGGTCCAGATCTCAGGCCCGTCCCCTGAAGTCAACTTCCGAGCTATTATGCTCCAGACCGGGACGGCGACTGTCTCCGGCACGGCCACGCTCACCAACAACTTCGCCATAGGCTGCCTATCGGCTCGGCCGATGCAGCCCGCCGGCCCGGCGCTGCCCACCGTGAAACGGTCGATGGCCAAGCCGAGCGGGATTTTCCAGTCTTATTCTCAGTCCGACCGGATTCAGGTCATGCCGCGCTCAGGCGCGATGGCCGCAGACAGCTGCACATGCCTGGCCGACCTTGCCGGCGCGGGCTTTGAGGTAATCGAAGAGCTGCCCCTGACTGGGCTTGTCATAGTCCAAGCAGCGCGCGCTGATCGCTCAGCCCAAGACTTGGTCTCCCGGCTCGAAGCGATGCCCTGGGTCGACTGGGCAACCCCCGATGGCATCGTCCACGCGGCGGCAGTCCCGAGCGACTACTACTACGAACTGCGGCAGTGGAACATGCGCGCCGCGAGTCTCCCGGAGGCCTGGGATATCACGACCGGGCAGGAAAGCGGGGCGGTCGTAGCTGTCCTCGACTCCGGCATCCGCCCCGAGCACGAGGACTTCGCAGGCAAGTTAGTTCCCGGCTGGGACCTCACCGTCCCCGGCGGCGATGCCGACCCCACCGATGAACCCACTCTTGAGATGGGTTTCAGCCACGGGACGCACGTAGCGGGCATTATCGCAGCCGCTACAAACAACGCCGTAGGAGTTGCCGGCGCGAGCTGGGGAGCATCGCTGATGCCTATTCGGGTGCTCGCCGGCGATGGACGCGGAAACGAATCCTGGCTGGCCGAAGGAATCAGGTGGGCCGCAACTCACGGCGCCGCCGTGATCAACATGAGCCTGGGCATGCCCGGATTGCCAGGCCAGGCGCTCGAAGACGCCGTAGGGTTCGCCTATAGCCAAGGAGTGATCATGATCGCCGCGGCCGGCAACGAAGGCTGTTCGAACGTGCTTTACCCTGCTTCCGACAACAGAGTAATCGGAGTGAGCGCCACCGGACGCTACAATGAACTGGCCGGTTACTCAAACTACGGGTACCAGATCGACATCGCGGCTCCGGGCGGCAATTACGCCAGACGCTACAAGACCGAGGACGCGGTGTTCAGCACGGGCTATATCGTCTCTCCCAGCAAATCGGAATGCGGCTACATGTGGGCAGAGGGCACATCCATGGCGGCGCCTCATGTCAGCGGAACGGCGGCGTTGGTGCTCGCAAGGATGGGACCGATGAGCCCATCGGACATGGCTCGGCTGCTTCGCGACACCGCAGTCGACCTGGGAACGCCCGGGGACGATGCCGAGTTCGGAGCGGGACTGATCAACGCGCACGCGGCTGTGACCCTGTCCACCATGGACCGGGCGGTCTTCGCGGTGTACTCGCCTGAAGGCCACGTGGTGAGCACCGTAGGGTGCGGTTCGCGATCCGACAGGTCATTTGAGCTTGGCAGTGTGGTTGAAGGCAACCACTATCTCGTGGGCTGGCTGGACGTCAACCAAAGTGGCGACATCGACGCCGGCGACTACTTCAACGTAGTCCCAATATACGTGCCGTCCGGCGGAGCGAACGTGCAGGTCAACCAGTTTGAGCTGCTCTATCTCGAGAGCGCCGCCCAGGCGGATTCGGCGATCCAAAGCGCGATCCGGTCCACGCCGGATGCTGCCCGCGAAGGGTTTTCCATTGACCCGCGACAGCTTGCGGGTGGACGGCGGTAGCGCAACCCGGCCGATCCGGTAGCGGCTGGGCCACAACTTCAAGATACATAGACGCGAAAACGGGTTTCCGGAAAGGCGAAGGGGCATGCCCTCTTCGCCTTAACTTTTTCAATCCACTCTTGACATTCTATGAGTCAACCTTTAATATATGTGACAAGGACATGAACTACCTTGATCGGGAGGGCTTGCCATGGGTCTCGCACACGCCAACGCCATGGAAATCGACGGCCTCACAAGGACATTCACTCGCCGGACGCCCAATGCCCTGGCCAAGCGTCCGGCTCCCCTCATCGCAGTGGACGGCATAAGCTTCGACATCCGCGCCGGCGAGATCTTCGGCCTCTTAGGCCCAAACGGCGCAGGCAAGACCACCACTATCAAGATGCTCTGCACTTTGCTCGAGCCCACGTCCGGCACTGCCCGCGTAGCCGGATTCGATGTCGCGCGCGAGCCAGCCCGCGTGCGCGCTTCGCTGGGCACGGTCCTGTCCGGCGAACGCAGTCTCTACTGGAAACTGACCGGTCGCGAGAACCTGGACTACTTCGCGGCGCTCTACGATGTAGATCCGTCCACGGCCCGCAGACGCATCGACGACCTGCTGGCGAGGTTCGAACTGACCGACAAAGCCAACGAACTGGTGGAGCGCTACTCTACCGGAATGCGGCAGCGACTGTCGATAGCCCGGGCGCTGCTCGCCAACCCACCGGTGCTGCTTCTGGACGAGCCCACCGCGGGACTCGACCCCCAGTCGGCGCGGAATCTGCGGGATGTCGTCCGCAGGCTCAAGGACGAAGGTCACACAGTTCTGCTGACCACCCACTACATGGCCGAGGCCGACGAACTGTCCGACAGAATCGCCATAATCGATCACGGCCGGGTGATCGCCCTCGACACTCCGACCGCGCTGAAGGAGCAAGTGCAGCAGCTGCATTCGGTCGAGGTGGAAATCGACAGGGCGCCGGATGGGATCCTGGACGAACTGCGCTCCCTTCCGCTTGTGCGCGGGGCGGAGTCCGTTCAGTCCGGCAACGGCCACGAGACATGGACCATCCGCGTGCTGACTGAGAACAGCCGCGCAACCCTCGATGCGCTCCTGGACCTGCTGCGCGCTGAGGGCGAACACGTGCTCAACCTGCGGGTGGCTGAACCCACCCTCGAAGACGTCTTCATCGCCCTCACCGGAAAATCCCTGCGCGACTGAGGAGGATCTATGCCATGAACAGGGCAATGTCACACAGTGTCAGAGTGTTCCTGGCGGCGGCCAAGCGCGATCTGCTCATCACGACCCGCTACGCCGACTTCATCGTAGGCATGCTCATGTGGCCCATACTCATGCCCTCGCTCACAGTATTCGGCGCCAAAGCGCTGGCCGGTCCGGACGGATCAGGCCTGTCGGCCTTCGCCCAGCGGGCAGGGACGTCTGACTACATTGGGTTCATCTTCGCCGGAATGGTGATGTGGATGTGGCTCAACATGGCGCTCTGGAGCGTAGGCGGCGAACTCCGCGCTGAGCAGCGCCGCGGAACGCTCGAGTCCAACTGGATGACCCCCGCTCCGCGCCTAGCTATGCTGCTCGGCAGCGGTTTCAACCAGATGATCGTGTCGATCGTCCCGGTCTTTGCCAGCCTGGCAGTGTGCAGCATAGTCTGGGGAACGCGGTTTGCCGCAACGCCCCTGGTGGGCCTGGTCTTCCTGATGTCCACCATAGCCATGTTCGGGCTGGCGCTGGCTTTTGCCAGTCTGGTGCTGTTCCTTAAGGAACTCAACGCCGCAGTCTTCTTCGTCCGGGGAGTATTCATGGTCTTCTGCGGCCTGACGTCTCCCCTGTCGGTTCTGCCGCCGTGGATGAGGGCGGTTTCCAGGGCCCTGCCGCTCACCTACTCAATCGACCTAGTGCGCCGCCTGGGCCTTGCCGGAGCCGGCTACGCAGACGTTGCCCGCGACTTTTGGATCCTAACAGCGTTTGCCGCAGGCTTGATGGCAGCAGGCTGCCTGGCGTTCGCCATCGTCGACCGAGTGGTGAAGCGCAGAGGCACGCTGGGGCAGTATTAGCCCGACATGAAGTTGTTATGGAGGTGTTTTTGGTGGACAGATTCCAGACCTGGCTCAGGCGGCAATTCCGCGTCATCGGCGCAATATCGCGCAAAGACTTCCTCATATTCCTCAGGTATCCCGCTAACGCGGTGATGTCTGTGATAGAGCCCATAATGTGGCTGGCCCCCGCCTATTTCATGGGGCAAAGCTTCTCCGTGAACGGAGAAGCGGTTGGATTCGCGGGTTTCACCGGCACATCGGACTACTTCTCCTTCGTGATGCTGGGCATGTTCATGTCCAGCTACATCAGCGCAGCCTTCTGGGGCATGGGCTTTTCCGTTCAGGAAGACATGTCCTTGGGCGTGCTGGAACCCAACTGGGTCACGCCGGCGAGCCGTGTCTCGCTTATACTCGGGCGGAGCGTCATAATGCTCTTGCTCACCACAATCAACAGCATAGTCGTCCTGGCCGCGGGCGCTGTGCTGTTTGGCGTCAACCTCACAGGAAACGTGCTGGCCGCAGTCATCACCGTGCTGCCCATGCTCATCGCCCTCACCGGACTGGGCCTGGGCATCGCAGGAGTAGTGCTCAGCGTGCGGCGGGCAGGCACCGCCATCGACATATCCAACTGGGTAGTCACCCAGCTCTCGGGCGCCACGTTCCCAGTGAGCGTTCTGCCGAGGCCCCTTCTCGCGGTGGCGTTGGCTTTGCCGACTACATACGGATTCGATGCCGTGCGCTCTATCCTCTTAGGAACGAAAACCATGTTGCCGCCGGCGACCGAGATCGGTATCATGCTAGCGTCAATGGTGGGAATGTGCGCTGCGGGCTACGCGGTGTTCAAGGCATTCGAGCGACGGTGCCGCAAGCAGGGATTGCTCGGGACACATTGACCGAACCCCGCTCTACCAACTGCGCCCGAAAGCGATGATGAGAAAGCGACAGAAAAACAGTAGAGCCGTCGAAGCAACTTCGACGGCACCCAAATCTGGTAGCGGCGACTGGACTCGAACCAGTGACACTGCGGGTATGAACCGCATGCTCTGACCACCTGAGCTACGCCGCCAGTCAAAACCGGTTTCCTGTGACCCTGATTTTATCATCCCGTATTGACCTTGTCAACGCACGAATCGATGCTCTTCATCCGCCAGATGGTCATGACCGCCATTGCGGCAACCTCGATCATCAGCGCCGCCGCCATCCGACCATTGGGCGTAGTTCGCGCGCCGCTTGCCGCGCCGCTCGCCGCATCTATCAGGCTGTACGCTGCGAGCGGCCTGAAGCGCGGCACGGATGCCGCCACAGGCTCAAGGTAGCTCACAACGAGTGCAGTTAGCCCGGCCGCAAGCGGCCTTGTGAACACGGCGCTCGCAAATACGACAAGCACCACCCTGGTTGCGAAATACGCGGCCAGCAGTCCCGCGCACCCCGCAGCCGCCGCAATGCCAGGATCGCCGTCCGGGAAAAGAAGCACTGAGTAGTAGTAGTTCAGCATGGTGGCGGCAAACACTATCGCCGACACTGCCGCCCCGTAGTGCACCACCTTAGCTCCTACGATGCCCTCAATGGTCGCTCCCTGAGAAACCGGAAACACCAGCTTGCCTTGGAGACGCTCTTCAGCCAGTACTCCCATGAGGACAAAGGCGACCGCCATACTGCCCAGCTGATAGATGTTCTTGATGTAGCTTTGCATGGAATAGACGGCGTCGAACTCCATCAGTTCCGGCGGAAAGCCGGGCATCTGGCTCTGGACGATGCTCGGCAGGAGCCTGAGCGTGATCGGAGTAGACAGCGCGAAGAAGCCGAAGAAGGCCCCCAGAATCAGATACTTGTTCTGCCTGGACGACTCCATGATCTCCTTCTTCAGATACGCTGTGAATGTACTCATTCTCGGTTCACCAGCCTGACGAAGATGTCCTCAAGGCTCGGCTGCCTCACGCTATATGACGCAACGCCCGCGTCCAGGTCGGCCAAAGCGCGCAGGAGGCTGCGCTTTCCATGCTCGAGGTCGCGCATGAAGACCGATAGCCTGTCGCCATCGAGCATCGCCCGCTCCACTTGGGGAAGAACGGCGATCTCTTCGGGGACTGACTGGAGCGCTCGATCCAGCACTACATCCACAACAGGCTGGACATAGCGCTCACGCAGACGGGCCATGTTGTCGGCCGCCGCCACGGCCCCGTCCTTGATGATCGCCACCGAATCGCAGATCCTCTCCACATCGGCAAGGATGTGCGTTGACAGGAACACCGTCATCCCGGCGCTGCGCATCTGTGCGATCAGCGTGATCACGTCCAGCCTCCCCTGGGGGTCCAAGGCGGAAGTCGGCTCGTCAAGAAGCAACAGACGCGGTCGGCTATAAACGGCCGCGGCCATGCCCAGGCGCTGCTTCATGCCGCGCGAAAATCCTCCGATCCTCTTTCGTCCTGCTTCGGAAAGTCCCACTGTCTGCAGAAGCTCATCTGCTCGAACTCTGTTCGCGGCGGGAGCAAGGCCCGAAACGTCCCCGATGAAGAGCAGATACTCTCGGGCGGTCATGTAGCCGTAGAACGCAGGCGATTCAGGAAGGTAGCCCACGATCCCTCGCAATCGCGCACGGTTGCTGCGCAGATCCATGCCGTCTATGGTCACGCTGCCGGAGTCAAACTCGATCAGGCCGGCGATTATGTTCATGGCAGTAGTCTTGCCTGCTCCGTTCGGGCCCAGAAAACCGAACACCTGGCCCGGCGCCGCTCGAAATGTCACATCGCGCAGAGCCCAGATCCGCCCGTATGATTTCGAAAGCGCCTCTACATTGAGCATGGGATCAGTCTCTCTCCCGTCCGAAAATCAGGTAGGCAATCGATCCGAATCCCGAAACAACCAGGATAATCAGCGCCCACGCCCACCGGGGCAGAACCCTGGGTTCGGTCCGGGCCAGCGAGACAAGGCAGTATATCTTGAGCGCAACTTCCGCCACGATCAGCGGCGCCAACAGCTTCAGCAGTCCAGCGAGGGACATGTCCACAAGCGACATCTCACTCCTCCTCCCTGCTCGCCGAGCAATAGGGGCAGACCCGGGACGTCCTGGGAATCGCTTTTCGGCACCGCGGACAAAGTAGATTTCCGCGTCTGGTAACCAGGATATAGACGATCAGGGAAGACGGCACGTTCACCAGACCGAACAATCCCCACAGCCACGCGTAGCTCTCGCCGCGGCGGCGCGCATCGCGGAATATCCACGTGGCCTGCGCGACCAACAGCGCCCCCAACAGAACCCAGAAAATCGGATGGAACGTGCTCATATGTCATCACCTCTCCGCCCGCGCAGCATGTGTATTGGGAGATAGAACAGGGCTATCCCAGAAAACCCCACGGCCTGAAGAGTCAGCAACGCCTGCGGACTTCGCGCCAGAAGCGGACCCCACACAGCGGCCAGAATGCCTGCGGCAGTCAACGCGAACAACCCAACCGCTCGATGTTCCCGCGCCGCTCGGATTTCCATCCCGCGCTCTATGGTCGAACTGAGCCGGGCCCAGTCAGGCGAGGCGCCTGCGGCCAGAACGTTCGCGTCCGCCCATTCGCCAGCGTTTCCAATCCCGACAGCCCCGACAGCATCGCAGACGCCCTGTGGCGCCGGCAGTGAAGCGGCAATATCGGCCAGCCCGCCGGCATAGTCGCGGCATCCGGAGCAGTCCGCTAGGTGCTTCGCGATATCGCCCATACTCGGGACTGTCGCGCTGGTTGTCGCGTTGTCTGCGATGCTCCCCGTTGCGCTGCCTGCATCGGCATACACCATGTCGAGCAACTCATCTCGAATCTTCCTGCACTCGCTGTTCATTTGAGGCCCCTCCCGGCGATTTCGCGCCGGAGTATCTCCACTGAGCCATGAAGTCTCGACCGCACTGTGCCTACAGGGCAGCCCACTGCATCCGCGATTTCCTGGTATGTGAACCCATAGTAATGCTTCAACACGAACACCCGCCTCTTATCAGCGCTGAGCGAATCGAGCAGGCGCGCAGCGTCACTTGCCGCCAGGCGTCCAAGGGCCGCATCCTCCGCGCTCTCCGCACGCCTTGCGCCATCAGCGCCACCTGCAATACCGGCCGCCACAACACTCACGTCCTCAGTAGGAAGCTCTCGCCTTGTGCATCGCAATCGGTTCCTGTACGTGTTCAGGGCAATGGTGATGAGCCAAGTGGAGAACTTGGCGCGCGGTTCGTACTTCTCCAGGTTCACGATGGCGCGCAACACCGCGTCCTGCGCAGCATCCTCCGCGGCGCGGGCGTCCCCGGTTATTCGAACAAGAGCCCCGAGGAGCACCGGGTAGTTCGCCCGGAACAGCTCCTCCAGCGCATCACGGTCATTGCTCTTGGCGCGCTCCACAAGCAATGTCTCATCGTGCATATGGCTCTTTCACCCCGTTCTCTGTACTCATATAACACAATAGGCGCGGAAAAAGTTCGGAGCGCGTATCGGCGCATACCTATGCGCCTTCATATCTCGAGGCTCGATCCTTGCGAAAAAGCAAGCCCCGGATGCCAGCGCCTCGGGAGCTTGCTAGAGCGCCCTTCGATCTATCCTGATAGACGCTTGGTTCCTATGCCACCATAATCAGACGCATGTAGGGATCATCTGCATTCTCGTACTCCCGCAGGTTCGCCGGAGCAGATAGTACGGAAACGATCGTCTTGGGCTCGGCAACCCTGAGCTGGCCCGCGATAAGCTGCCTGTTCTCCTTTAGTCTGGCCAGTAACGACTGAACATCGGTGATGGACTTCTCCAAATCCTCAATGACTTGAGCGAGTTCCACAAGGGACTGCAGATCCCTCGGTCCTGCCATCACTGCCTTTCAGGCCCATTTGCTCTCGGAATTCGACGCGAGCTGTATGGTTCCTCTCTCCGTTTCGCATCTGATTCATGTCAAAATGATGCTAATATGTAGTGTAGACGATGACGCCACCAGATCGATCATCCGGCAAGTCGGCCAAATTGCCGGCGCCCGGATGGGGAAGATATTGATCAGGATAAGGAGGCAACGCTCGATATCCATGGATTCAGGTACTGACGCGAGCGCGCAGAGCTTCACAACCCCCAGCTATCTCGACCTCTACCAAACCGGTGAGCTGCAGCGGCGAGCGGCCGAAGCGGTTGAGCGGCTGTCGCATTGCGTAATGTGCGCGCAAGCTTGCAACGTCAACCGCATCCAGGGAAAGCTGGGGTTATGTCGGACCGGGAGACTTGCCCAGGTGGCCAGCATCGGCCGCCACTTCGGCGAGGAGGATGTCCTGGTAGGGACAGGCGGCTCAGGGACGATCTTCTTCGCCAACTGCAACCTCGCATGCGTTTTCTGCCAGAACTACGACATCAGCGCCTGCGGCGTTGGACAAGAAGTCCCGGCCGGCAGACTGGCTCAGATGATGCTGAACCTGCAAGCGAAGGGGTGCCACAACATCAACCTCGTCTCGCCGAGTCATGTCGTAGCGCAGATCCTCGAGGCGCTGGTCGTAGCGGCAGGCGAAGGCCTGCGACTGCCCTTGGTCTACAACACTGGAGGCTACGATGCGCTCCCAACGCTCAAGCTGCTTGACGGGGTAGTCGACATCTACATGCCCGACTTCAAGTTCGCTGATTCAGGTGTTGCAGAGCATATGTCGAACGCCCCGCATTACCCTACCGTGGCGCGGGCAGCCATCCGGGAGATGCACCGCCAAGTGGGCGACCTGGTAGTCGACGAGCATGGGGTCGCGCATCGCGGGCTGATCCTGCGGCACCTAGTGATGCCGGGACGGCTGGACGACACCCGGGAGATAATGCGGTTCATCGCAGAGGAGATCTCGCCCGACACCTACGTCAATGTGATGGCGCAGTACCGCCCGGCCCACCTAGCTGACGAGTATCCCGAACTCAAACGCCCTCTGACCAGATCCGAGTATCGAGAAGCCCTCAAGATCGCCCGCGACGAGGGTCTGCTCCGGGCCGCATCCAGGTAGGGGCGCCATGCCGGCAGACTACCGGGGCCCATCCATAGCCTGGCGCCTAGGCCCTGTGCACCGCCGGAATCCATGGTGTTCCTGTGTATCTCACCCGCCATGGCCGTTACTGGGCGTTGCTCCGTTGTCGGCCCTAACCGGGTTCTCAGACATCCTTGTTCGTTTTGCGGTAGGTCTTTCGCACAGCCTACCCGGATCCTGCGTGGTTTGGCAGATAGCAGTTGTCTGAATCCGCGCCGGCAACACGAAGCTTGGAAGCAGGAAAAGCGCAGCGATGGATCGCAGGGTGGATGGCAAACTCTAGGTGTCGCTTTTCTGAACGCATCCCGGAAGGCCACGCAGATGGCCACTTCACGTCGAACAAGCAGCATACGGCGCCTATTCATTGCCTGCTATCCGGCGCGATGTGTTCACTCCCGCATCGGCTGCCCATAGCTTCTTCGCGATATTGCGTGATTAGCCGATGCACGGCGCTCAGCTGGGATTATGACTCGGCGCTAGCCTTTCGGCGAGGAGGGGCCTCATGCCCCGCCGCCGAAATGCCCTAATCACAAAACGGGGTGATTCCGGACAAGGCGGCGCAGTATCACCCAGGCCAACACGGCGCAAGCCTGGCCAACGCATATTCGAACGGTGGCACGAGCGCCAGAGCGCCGGACAGACATAGCACATCAGGATTGCCCCGGCCCGGAGCGTGATGTCAGTGCTTTACCGCGAATTGCGGCGTAACCCCGCGTTGATGTCACTTGTCTTTGTCCTCCTTCTAGCGGCCATCGCATGCACCTTGCCCGCGCCCGCCTCCACGTTAGCCTCCACATCAACGCAGCTCGCCACCGCATCTGAAACGCCAACGTTATCCATCGCGATTCTGGACGTAGGCGATGGCGATGCGATCCTCATAACAACGTCCCAGGGTCACGCAGCCCTGGTTGATGGGGGACCCCGAAAAACCCAGGTCCGGGACGTCCTGAAGAAGCGCGCCATCAGTCGGCTGGATCTAGTCATAAACACACACCCGCACGCCGACCACCTGACAGGCCTACCGGCGGTACTTGAGGCATTCCCAGTCGGTCAGGTCATCGATTCAGGCACAGTCCACTATTCCAAGACATACGAGTCGTATCTCGCCATTATCGGGCAGAAGAGCATTCCCTTGGTGACGCCGAACAACATCACACGGTTCAAGCTGGGCCCGGCCCGCCTCGACGTGCTGCGGCCGTCAGTGTACTTCACATCCGAGCGCAAGGAGGCATCTCCCGTCAACGACAGCACGCCGGTAATCGAGGTCTCCTACGGCGCCTTCTCCGCGCTGCTCGCAGGCGATGCCACAGCAGCCACTGAACTACAGCTCGTCGCCCGCGGCTGGCTATCGCCGGTCACGCTGCTTAAGGTAGCGCATCACGGAAGCGATACATCCACCTCACAGCCGTTTCTGGACGTGGTGAAACCTCAGATCGCCGTCATATCCGTAGGGAAAGGATACACCGGGCTTCCGTCAGATGCGGTTTTGGCACGACTGGAAGGATGCGGCACGTCAGTGTACCGAACAGACCTACATGGAACCGTCACAATAAGCACCGATGGTCGCATTTGGAACGTGACGGCCGAGCGGCAGCCGGACGCCGGCCCAGCAGGCCAATAGGCTTCGCATAGGTATCACTTAGGC
>CAYYHF010000030.1:0-15679 GCA_964471415.1 uncultured Clostridia bacterium
GTTTCCGCATCGGTTGCTTTCGCGTGAAGGGGTGCAGGGCCTCTGACGGATACGGGGTGGTGGGGTGGGAGTGTGCTTGTATGGATGGAACGGATCTCAGCGCGACCGTGACCTTCTCCTGACAATTCGCGATCGCGGCGCTTGAACGATATCATTTTCGAGAGTCCAGGGCACCCTGGTAGTCGCTCTCGGCCACCACATCGCAGCGATCTACGGCTCGTCACAGACCGGGGCATGCGGGACTCCTGGCGGGTGTTGTGAGATCGGGCGTGTTAAGCTATCATCAGGATGACGCTGGACACAGAGCCTGTTGGTGGGAGGGAGCTACATGGACTACATGGCTGAGTTCGAACGATGGCGCGAATCGATGGCGACCGGCGGCGATGGCGTGCTGGACGAGGCCAGCTTACAAGAGCTGGATCGCATATCTTCTGATGCACGTGAGATCGAGGAGAGATTCGGGCAAGAGCTGGCTTTTGGCACCGGGGGCATGCGCGGCAAGCTTGGGGTTGGGACAAGCCGAATGAATCGCTACACGGTGCGGCGCGCTACTTGCGGGTATGCCGCTTACTTACTGGATTGCGTGCCTGAGGCTCGCGAGAAGGGTGTTGTCATAGCTCGCGACCCACGCCGGGGTTCACGCGAGTTTGCCGATGAAGCGGCGCGCGCGCTGGCATCGCGCGGCATTCGCGTATGGCTTTTCGACGACATCCGTCCAACGCCGGTGCTGTCGTATGCTGTGCGAGAACTGCGCGCAGCAGGGGGGATCGTCATCACTGCCAGTCACAACCCTCCCGAGTACAACGGCTACAAGGTATATGGTTCCGATGGAGTGCAGTTGCTCCCGGACGCTGCGGAGGAGGTAGCGAAGCGGGCAGCGGAGGTCGTTGATTACCTCTCGCCTCCGGGAGACCCCCTAGCGAAGATCGACTTCGTCCCTGCGCGTGTCGACGACTCGTACGTCCGCCGCGTACTAGATCTGGTCGAAGGGATCGCCAGCGTATCTGTGCCCCGCGCATCCCGCGCATCGCTCGGCGTGATCTATACGCCTCTGCATGGCACGGGGCAAGCATTCGTTCCCCGCGTTCTGCATGATCTGGGGTTTGTGGCGGCTCAAGTGGTTCGCGAGCAATCCGTGCCGGACGGCGACTTCCCCACAGTCAAGTATCCCAATCCGGAGGATCCGAGCGCCTTTGAAATGGGGATCGCTCAGGCACACAAGGTCGCCGCGTCAAGCGTCAATGCAGGCGATGGACGTCTCGCTCCCGCGCCTGGGGCGGCGCCTGTGCCCGCGCCCGAGACCGACATCATCTTGGCCACCGACCCCGACTGTGACCGGGTGGGCGTTGCGGTCTGGGACGGGGGCGAGGGGCGGTATCAAGTGTTAACCGGCAACCAGACTGGGGTGCTGCTGGCCGATTTCCTCATTGAGAGCGCGCGCCAATCAGGCCGGGACCTTGCCGGGTGCACGATAGTGAAGACCATTGTCAGCACTGAGATGGCTGCGGCAATGGCTGCCGCGGCTGGGGTGCGGATTGTCGATACCCTCACAGGATTCAAGTATATAGGCGAGCAGATAGGTGAGATCGAACGCGCAGGCGGCGACTTTCTGTTCGGGTTCGAGGAAAGCTGCGGGTATCTTGCGGGCACGTTCGTGCGCGACAAGGACGCGGTCATAGCGTCCGCCCTCATCGCCTGCGCCGCCGTGCGCCAGCGCTTACGAGGCAGCAGCTTGCTGGGACGTCTGGACGAGCTGTTTGATGAGTATGGGCACTACCACGAGCGCCTTATATCCGTGCCGATAGCGGCGTCTGTTGGAGCGTGCGAGGCCATGGAATCTCTCAGGCGCGAGATTCCCGACCGGGTGGCGGAATACACTGTGGTCGAGGTGCATGACTATCTGACCGGATGGACTACGAGGTGCGCCACGGGGGTCAGAACGCCCATTCAGCTTCCGCGCGAGAACTGCATACAGCTTGTGCTGACCGAGGGCGGCAAGGTGACTCTCAGGCCGTCTGGAACAGAACCCAAGCTCAAGCTGTATATCGCTGTTCGCGCGGCTTGTGCCGATCTGGCCGCGGAACGGGCTGATGCTATCGAGTCGGGCGCCCAACGCCTGCTGCCTGTCGCCGCTCTGCCATAGCAACATGCGGCCCGGAAATGCGAAACCCCGGCGGCGCCCGCAAACGAGCGAGCGCCGCCAGGGCATTGCATCGGGTCATCGCATCAGGTCGTTCGGCACGACCGTCCGCGGACGCTAGTTGCCCACCAAGCTGTACACGAACTCCTCGCCGTCCGGCCCGACAGCTGAGAACTCTATGAGCCCTAGGCCCTTCTTGAACAGACGGGTCTCGACGTATGACCCGCCATCGACTTCAGCTTCGTACTTGACCTTGACGTAGTCGGCTTTGTCGGCGTCTTTGCCGGTGTCGATGATCTCAGCCTTGACATCGGTCCAGTCAGGAGTCTGGAAGCTCCACGTCTTGCCCTTCTTGATGGGCGCGCGCAGCACCTCTAGTTCCAGGAACCTGTGAGGTAGGCCATCGGCGTCGACTATCTTCTCCAGCACAGAGTCTTTGGTGAACTCGTACTCTATCTCGAGAATCTCGGTCACTACCGCATCCTCCTGCGGTTCGTCCGCCTCTTCAGTCTCTTCGGATTGGTCTAGGTCGTAACCGCCTAAGTCCAGGCTTAGGCCATCGCCCATCGCGGGCTCCGCATCGTCGGTGGGCTCTTCATCCAATCCTTCAATCTCGAAGCCGAGCTCGTCCACTTTGGCCGGAGCACAAGTCTCGCCGGAGATGCTATAAGTAACCTCTCCGGATGACGCCTTGTAGACCGAGTCCAGGCCCATGGTCTGGACATACTCATCCGTTCCCGTGTACTCCCATACGAAGCCTTCTTCCGATGGGAAATACGACAGCAACTTCTTCTGGTTTCCCCCCGCCCCGCAGCCAGCCAGCGCAACGCAGAATGCCAGGGCTATTGCCGACAGGGCTGCATACCTCCCGAGCCTCATGTATCGATCAACTCCTTGTTGTATGATGCTATCACGCCATCAGCCAGCGCTGGCTCCGGCGCTGGCCCAGCCTGATCAGCTCCGTTTCCCAAGCGACGACTGCACGGCCAGGATGGCTTCCTGGTCGAGACCGAAGTCTTCGCACATCGCCCACACACTCCGACCGATCCACGGCCAGAGAAGGGCGGCGGTGATTCTTGTCAGGAGTGGTTGCCGCGGCCATAGCGATGCCTGGGCGCGGGTATAGGCGCCAACAGGACCCTGTCGCAGCAATATGCTGAGGGCGCAACGCGCCCCGGATGGGACGCTCTGCGCGAACACGTCAGACCTGGTGATCCTCAGTTGCCACCTGCCTCTTCTCGCCGGCAGGGCGCACACGCCGTAGCCTTGTAGCATGAAATGCCTGGCCACCTCGCACACTACCGCACCGAGGTCAGCCTCGGAGCCCGGGAATACCCGACTGCATGCGCGGGACCTGCTATTTGGGTCCAGGGCCATCCTCCTACCACCTCGACTGTACAGGTTGCCAATCCGGCAGCCACACTAAAGTATCTTCAGCACCTACGCGCGTTTTCCTCCCCATGTTGGCGGTGTTCGCGAAATCGCGCGGATACCCAACATTCGGTTGGCGTGATCTTGCGTGCACACACTGGGGGAAGCGACACCGTTCGCAGAGATCATCGGTGCGTTGCGGGGCGCGTATTCCGGATCGTCTCGCAGTGCGATGCAATTACCGAAACTGATTCGCTTCCTCGGACAGTGTACTGGAGGAAGAGGGATTTTCAAGACGCATTCACCGGGATGATTCTACACGGTTCACCCGTCCGCTGCAGTAATATCGGGCTGGAATCCGGGTTCTGTCGACCGGTATCGCAGTCCGGCAGATGTGCGCGTGGGGCGGGAGGTAGCGAAGTGTTGGGGAGAGGGCGAGTGTCTCAGATCGGCGCGGCCATGGTCTGCCTGGCTCTATGCGCCGCTGTGTTCGCGGAAGGCGCTCCGAACCGAGGCTTCGAGACGTATGTGGGATACGGCGAAATGCTCGATGTGACTTCCGGGGTGGAATGGATCGACGAGGCGGACGGCAAGATCGAGATCGCCGGACGCTCGCGATATGCGGACGTGATCGCGATAGCTTCGCCTGAAGGATCCGGTGTGGAACGGCATACGAGGATGACTGTAGATTCTTCTGGCAGTTTCTGCGGAACGGTGTGGTTTGTGGACGGCCCCGGATGGTACCGGGTGAGCGTGGCCGCGCGCTCGCCGGGACGGCAGATCTACACCATCATGTGCGGTTTCGGTGTGCGCAACACTTCGCCCGACACTCCGCTGGCGCCCGTTGAATACGTTGGATACGGCACTGACTTGACCATCGAGTCGCCCAGGGGAGGGACCAATGTCGTCTGTGAGACTCTGACGGTGCGAGGATGGTCGCGCTATGCGAGAGTGCGAGCCGTTGTCGAGCACACAGAGACAGGCGAGGCCCGAACGTATTTCACGCGCGCGAACCAGGACGGGTTGTTCGCGTTTCCGATACCGCTGGACGTTGGGTTTGGGCCGTGCGAGGTGAAGCTGTCCTCGCTTCAGCTGGACGCCGAATCGTGGCGAGGGGCGGCGGTATACCGCGTCATATCGCAGATGCCGGCGATCTACATCACCGAGCCCGCCTATCAGGGCGGAACGATCTTGGCAGTGGACCGGTTCCGAATCTGCGGCATGGCGCCCGGGTGCTCGGCTGTGCTGGTAGAGACGACCTCAGAGGACGGCGCCCAAACTTACCGGCAGACCCGTGTCCCGGTGATCGATGGATCGTGGGAGACCTGGGTGGACATGCCTCCCGGGGCAGCGGTAGGCAGCCTGTTCCAGCTGCGGGCGAGTCTGCCGGAAGGCAACGCACGAGATCCAGGGACCCGCCGCGTGTACACCGTGGCTGTGACGCCTGCTCGGCCCGACCCCGACCCGGCTCAGTCTTGGCTCATGCACTCGCGCAACGGCGCCTTACGCGACCTTGCCGCATCGATAGCGGAAAGCGAGACCGACCGCTACAAAATCGTGCGGGCGATTCATGACTGGGTCGCTGCGAACATAGCATACGATGTCAGGGGGGCGAAGACACTCCGGCCTGGGCCGACCGATGCTCTGTCTACGCTCGCCCGTGGCGAGTCGGTATGTATGGGTTACTCCAACCTCATGGCTGCACTGCTTCGGGCTGCGGGATTTCGCGTGTGGGTACTGATAGGCAATGCCGACAACGGGATCACCATCGTAAGGCACGCATGGAACGAGGTAGAGGTCGATGGGCGGGTTGTGGCCATCGATGTGACCTGGGATTCGGGAATTGTGGAAGAGTGGAGCTTCGTTCGCCGCTATAGCGGAGCTTTTTTCGATCCTCGTCCGGATCAGATGGCTTTTACTCACTTCGAAGACAGGTAATCATGCCTTATGTAAGAAAGTTACGATTTACATGGGAAGGAATGACATCAACTACAGAGAATCAGTCAGAGAGACGATGCCTGGTTTGGTCGGCCCCGACCCGCCAGGCGTTGGACGCAAGAGGGGAGTTCGAGGAATCCTAGCTATATGCGCAGCAAATCGGTACGGTACACATCAATCGGGGCGCCGAGAATGACAGCAACCGTAATATACGCAATATTCGGAATGTATCGACCAAACATGTTGACCGGGAGGGTTCGGCATGATCGGGACCACGAAAAGGAGACTGGCGAAAGGCACGAGACTATCGGGCCGAAGGGGCCTCGCGCTTGCTGGCGCGGTCCTGCTGGCAGCGATGATTCTGGGGCTGCCAACGGTCGCCCAGGAGCGCCCCTTATCGGCCTGGAGGCTGGA
Source organism: uncultured Clostridia bacterium (assembly GCA_964471415.1). GTDB lineage: Bacteria > Bacillota > DTU025 > DTU025 > DTU025 > UBA5389. The sequence continues at coordinate 5,864 of CAYYHF010000030.1, forward strand.
CGAGTGGGGCAAGTGGGCGGGCCTTCCTGAGGTCAACCCATATGCCACCATAACGGGGTCTGGCTCGGGCGAGGGCTGGGGCAACGCCGGCGCTTCCTTCGGCATAGCAGCCAGGGCTGTGTTCGAGCCCGACCTGAGCCGAGCCGAGATCAGCGCGGAGTTTGTGCCAGCGTCAAGAGCCATCATCACCTCGGATCCGAGGCTTTTCATAGTACCGCTCAGGCAGCACCTTGAGTGGAAGGTCATCGTAACAGTGAGGAACCCGAATGACGTGGCGATGACCAATGCGCGCGTCCACAACCAGTTTGGAAAGGCGTTCCGAGCCGCCCAGACTGGCCAGTCGGTCGGTGATGCGCGCATGGCCGATGCGGATGTGAAGGGCCTGCTCCCATCTAGCAGCGGATTCACTTGGGACATCGGCTACCTGGGCCCCGGCGATGCAGCCAAAGCCGAACTGAAGGTGGCTACCAATCAGACTGGAGGCCGTGCCGAGTTCGCCGAAGAGGGCGTGTACTCCCTGGACACCGGATTCCAGCTCACCTATCGCCTGCTCGGGAAGGAGGAAGTGAGGAACACCGCACCGTGCTCGGCTATCGCCCGCGTCAACCCATCAGCCCTGAGGACTGATGGGGAGCCGTATGCTGTTCGACAGAAGCCCATTGAGCGGGACTTGCCGTTGCCGGAAAGGTCGATTGCGAAGCGTCCTATCCCAGGGAGGACAGGGGTGGTGCAGCCCATTGTATCGCAGCAGCCCGGCCAGCAGAATCCTGCGGTGGTCAGGAGGGGCGCACTCGAGTTGAGCCCTGAGGAGCTTGCACTGATTGAGGCTGAGGGAGTGGCTGCAGAGGACATAGGGCGGGGTGATTGGCTAGACACGTTTACCGTGACTGCAGCGGCAGTAAGCGGGAGCATCACCGAGGACGGCGGCCGATTCGTGGTGCCGGTGGGGGAGTATGCAGAATGGACGGTTGATCTCACGGTGCATAACCCATACATCCTCACACAGTTTCATGCCTGGTCAGCTAGACTTGAGTTCGGTCCTGGGCTGGACGTTGAGTGCTCGTCGAACAGCGCGAACTCCACTGTACATGTAACCGCGGAATCGGAGCGAACGGTGGTCACGTGGCTCAACGTTGGAGATTTGGACCAGTACGAGACGGCAACAGCGAACCTGAAGGTATGTACCAGGAATCCTGCTCACTATTCCACGTCCGGTGAGTTCCCCTTCGTCCAAAACATGCGCCTGCAATGCTCCGGAGTGTTTGTGTGGTTTTTCCCGTTTTCGCAAACGATCCATCTGGAGCCGATATACGTGATTGCCAAGGCAGAGCCCAAGGCCCTAGTATCCGTTTCGGCAACCCGACTCGACTGGCGCGTTCGGAAACCGGGGATATATGCGGCGTTGGCCACCGAGATCACTGCCACAGGCCATGGCAGACTGCAAGTTCAGTTCTCTGACTTCAGGGATCTGGCACGAACGGATGGGGCGCCGGGGCTGGTTCCCGCATTCTACGCGCTTGGTCAGGACCTCCCGGACAACGCATCGCAACAATGGATCGCGGCGAGCGCGCTGAACAGCTCATCGAACTGGCCGGAGCCGATAGGGCTTCACCCCACTGCTCCATCGGTGGTTCGACTGTGGTCAATGATAAGTGTGGGCGAAGAAGTATCGTCCGCTGAATACTCCTCCGATCGTGGGGACGACAAGGGGGTGATTACGTTCATAGTCAGCAACAACTAGAAGGCGAGGGGAACTAGACGCCCTGAACCTTGATGGGTTAAGGCCCGTCACGCTAACTCAGATTCTGACTTCGAGGAGGCTAAACATCAATGAAAAGACTACTGGTTCTGTTCGCGATCATGGCGCTCATTTTCGTCCCGGCCATAGTGATGGCCTACAACGATGGCGAGGATCTACCGTCCGGTGCTGTCGAGGTGGAGCATTGGGAGCTTATAGGCGGCGTTTGGGTTCATCGCGCGCCTCAATCAGCGCTGTCGCTTGCCAGATGTTGGAAGAGCGGCGATGGCGTGCAGGGGAACTGCAATCGAGAGAACTACAGCCTGGAGTTTACGAATCACGCATCCATGGCTCAGTGGTGCGACTTGGATGTGACAGAGAGCAGGTACGACTGGAGGATTCTGAAGCCTGGCACGTATGCTGCAGATTGTATCACGATCAAGATCAAGAGCAACAATGATGTGCAGCTTACCTACAGTGGCTTTGGAGATCTGCAGTACCAGGAGCCTGGGGCCGGTGTCAAGCAGACTATCGATACTTACTACGCGGTTGCCCAGAGCATTCCTGACGCGACTAGTGCTGACTGGAAGCGTGCGAGTACGCTTAACGGCGCGAAGCTGCTCCTAGATAGCCAGAAACTGCACGATGGGTACAACATGAAGCTCTACAACATGATCTTTGTTGAAAATTGCAACTCTTCCTGCGAATACGAGAATGTGGGAACAGTGGACATCAAGCTCATGAACATAAAGAGATGGGTCGATGCCAGTGACACCGGGTATCTACGTGGGTTCTGGAAAGACCTTCCGATGCCGCAGTCCCCAGACGAGGACGAGTAGGGAAATCGCGTGCCCTGATACTCAGACTCTGGTTCGGAAGGCAATGTGACATTTCCAGTCGATCGTAGTGAATGTGATGTCCGGGGGCGGCCATCCTGGCCGCCCCCTTCCGACCTGAGAGGGGAGAAATGATGATGCCCCTGCGATTGCGGCCATCCACAGGCCCGTGTGGGCCGATGCAGAGCAGGCCTGACATGACGAAAATCATCTCGATTCTTGTTGGCCTGATTGTTGTTCTGACCGTGACTGCTGGTCATGCGAGGGCTCAAATTTCGTTGAGCTTCAGTCCCATGCTCGTGGAACTCACTATGCAGCAGGGATCAAGGCGTACATTCAGTGTGCTCGTCAGAAATGAGAGCAAGACGAACACCGCGAGCTTTCTCGTGTATGTTACTGACCTGATGCAGCATCTTGATGGTGACTACCAGGTGGTGGATGAGGGAAAGCGAGAGCACTCGTGCTCCAAATGGATAAAGCTATCGACAGATAGAGCCACCATAGGGCCGAATGAGGTCGCCGCGGTGACAGCAACGCTTACGGTACCCCGCGGCGAATCGGGCGGCAGGTATGCGGCTGTCGCTTTTGAGTTGGTCCCAGAGCAGCGAAAGGGAGATCCCGCTTTCGCCTCTAGTACGTTTGTGCAGCGCTTTGTGACTGTCGTGGAGCTTACGATTGCTGCCAGGCAGGTGCAGAAACGCCTCGATGTGACGGGGTTCAGCGTGAAACGCGCCAGTGAGGAACCGGCCTGCGCCGATGCCTACGGTAGACAGGCCATCATACTCTCGGCGCTGGTCAAGAACGAAGGCGACATCCACGTGTTTGCCCGCGGCAGCATGATCCTGCGCGATAGTACGGGAAAGCGGCTGAGGGAAATCCCCTTGGGCGTGGGACGCGGGATCGTCATACCGGGCGCCACAGTGAGCTTCGGCTCGGTTCTACCCGCTGGCTTGGCTCCGGGGGACTATGTCGCCGACATCTCGGTGAAGTACGGGGGATTGCGGCCCGCCAGCGCCAAGATCCCGTTTAGCATTGGGGAAAGTGGGGCACAAGTTGCCAAAGCCAAGACTACGGCGGTGATCGCGCCATTCTCGATCGATCCCGGCGATCTTGACCTCAGCTACCCCGCTGGCGCCACTGCTGCGAAGTCACTGGTAATCGAAAACCGGTCCGACCAGGCGATCCGGGTTGAGGGCTGCGCTCTGCCGCTTGCCTTCGATGAAGAGGGTGAGCTGGTGACGGGCGAAGCAGCGGCATCGACATCCAGCTGCGCTCAGTGGATCGAGCTCAAGCCCAGTGTTGTCGAACTCAAGCCCAGGTCGCGCCAGGTTGTGCGGATGATGATGGCAATCCCTAAGGGAGAGTCGGGCGGCAAGTATGCCAACGTAGCGTTCACCGCTACGCCCGTGTCGACTGATAATGGGCAGACGTGGTCCGGGGAGAGCGGCGCAGTGGTCTTTCTTAGGGTGGGCAAGGAGTTCAGCACGCTCGGCAAACTCAGTCCCGTCACAATGGAGGACGGCGGGCCATCGGTGGGCATGGTGTTTGGGACGATCTTTGAAAACACAGGTACTATTCACGTTAAGCCCAGGGCGTCCATGACCATCAAGAAGCGGGTCATGCCTGAGAGCGTTCCGGGCATTGAATACGTGGGGCCGGGTTCTTTGGTGGAGGTCAACTCGATCGATCTCGGCGAGGAGGAGAATGTGGTGCTGCCGGGCGGCAGACGGCTGTTCAACGTAGCCCTTTCGGGCGGCCTGGAGGCGGGCGACTACGTGGTGGAGTTCCTGGTGAACTACGGAGGCAAGTCTCCGCTTTATGTAATGCGGGAGTTCACGGTCAAGTAGGGCAGCGCCTGCCTTGGGGCGGCCTGCAGGCCTAACTAATTACGGATTGGAGGGAACTACATGGTACACGGCAAAAGGCTGCCGGCAGGTTGGGCGCGCGCGGCGCTTGTGCTCTTGGTCTCGCTTGTCGCGGTGACGCTGGTATTCCCCGGCGTGTTGAGTGCCGAGGAGGTCACGATCACCAACGTCTTTGATAGCGAGGACATTATCAACGTCCTTCGCGATATCTCTGCCCAAACCGGCGTCAACATCCTCGCCGAGCCGTCTGTTCAGGGCTGGATCACGCTGGAGCTCATGGATGTGCCCTTGGAACAGGCGCTGGATATGATAGTGGCGCCGCTCGGCTACACGTGGGTTCGGGTGGGCAACTATTACATAGTCGGTTCAGCCGACACGAGTAACCCTGCATATCCCATGTTTACCAAGACGGAAGTCGTAACCGTCAGGTACGTCGACGCCGATGCGGCAGCCAAGCTCTTATCGGACTTCTTCAAGCCCAATGTGAAGGTGGACGCGGCTGCCAACGTCATCGCGATCACCGGGACACAGCAGGTGATCGATCGGGTTAAGGCTGACCTAGCCATGATCGACAAGCCATCGGCGCAGGTGATCCTGGAGGCGCTGGTGGTCGAGGTGACTGCCGATGCGGGCAGGTCGCTCAAGTCCGACTGGCGGTATGAGGGGAGCGGGGGAGAGGCCGATTCGACTCTGCCGGCATCAGGGTTCATTGACTTTGTGTCGGGTGTGTGGAGCGGCAAGCTCAATCTGGCCGGGGGTCTCAATCACGTGCTCGGGGCGATCAAGTACCTGGTAGACTCGGGCAAGGCCGAGATTCATGCTACGCCCAAATTGATGGCGATGGACGGCCAGACGGCGGAGATCTTCCTTGGTCGGGAGAAGTACGTGACTGTTTCGACATCTACGAGCGAGACGACAACCACTACTCGCTTGGAGTCGATTAAGACCGGCATCTCTTTGAAGTTTACGCCCAGGATCACCTCCACAGGTGAGATCATGCTCAAAGTAGAGCCTGAGGTGTCGGATGCGGTTGAGGTTACCAACGGCCTCCCGGTTGTGAATCGGCGTAGAGTGTCCACGACCGTGATGATCCACGATGGGGAGACTTTGGTCATCGGCGGACTGCAGCTCAAGTCGGAGTATGAAAGCAAGAGCAAGTTCCCGGTGCTGGGCGACTTCCCTGTGCTGGGACTACTCTTCACGAATACCAGGAAAGCGCAGGTGGATACGGAGACCCTCATATTCATAACCCCCAAGATAGTCTACCCGGGCAAGTAGAGGGGGCGGGGATGGAGAGGTGAGTGCGATGTTCAGGAGTTTTGCGAACCAGCGCGCTCGTGCGATGGTCACTGTGATGTGCGCCCTGGCGGTGGGGCTTACCATAGGGGCATTGGCTGTGCCTGCCGCCGCCCTGGAACTCCCATATCCTCCGAACGCGCGCCTGATGGCCATGGGCTGGACTTTCGTGGGGGTCTACGACCAGCATGATCCGGGCCGAACCAACCCGGGGGCTTATGGCTTCAACGGCGACCAGGTCACGCTGAGCCTGGGGGCGGGTTTTGGAGCGGGGCTTGATCTTGATAAGTTCAACACCGTCTATGCCGGCGTAAGCGACCTGGATCGTGGAGTGGGCGGCGGAGGGCTGGCTCTGGTCTACTGCAAGGGCGGGGAGGGCGAGGATGATCAGGGTCTGAGATACGCGATGTACGGCGTGGGCAAGAAGGTGGCCGACTGGTGTTCGGTCGGACTGTCGCTGTCTTATTCACAGGCCGTGGGCACGAAGAGAGGGGCCCTAACGACCGATGCCGGGTTGATGCTGAGGCTAGGAGCGATATCTGCAGGGGTGCAGGCATCGTCCATAACCCGAAGCCTCGTCGGCGGCGGGGTCAAGCCGGAGACGGAGTTCACCCCCAGTGTATCGGTGGGGCTGGCCCTTGCGCCTTCGAAGGCTTTCACCTTGGCTCTCGATGCCCACGGCCTGACAGGTCGTGGAGAGGGCATCGAGCCATGGTATTCGGGCGGTGCCGAGGTATGGCTTAAGGACAAGATGGCGCTTCGGGCCGGGGCATTCGGCTCATTTGAGGACGGAGCGACAAACCTGTCGTACACAGGAGGGGTCGGGCTCAGGATGGGTAAGGCTGAGATCAGCTACGCGCTGGTCTGGAGCGATGGCGGCTTGAGCGCGCAGTGCGTTACGGCTAGCTCGTCCTTCTGATGCGGCGATGACGGATGTCGGGAGTGTTCGCCGTGGTCGTAAGTAGAGTTAGGTTGGCGCTGTTTCCCACGGTGACAGCGTGGAAGGCATACGTGGTGGTGATCGTCGCGGCATTGCTCCCCGCGGCGATCATCGCCGCTGCCGGCGTTCCCCAGTTCGGCGCGGTGGAACGGCTGGCTCGGGAACGTGAGCTCCGCTCCATCTGCAGGTTGCTCGAGTTGGAGTCCATCGGAAGCTTGGAGCTGATGAGCGCGGGGCAGTCGTCTCCCGAGGAGCAGGCATGGGCGCTTCACGCGGCCTTGCAGCCTGTTGTGGACAGGGTATGCGCGGCCTACTCCGAAATAGAGGCGGGCTACTACTCTCGGGCTCTGGGCTTGGAGGTGGCGATGGGACGAGGCGCGGAGGCGAGGCCGCTTTTTGCCCAGCGTCCGCCTGAGGATTTCAGGGTCTATCGGACGGGGAGGCCCGAGACCGCCTCGAGCAGCGGGAGCCGGGGGATCCGCGGCGCCCCGGCGTCTCTTACGCATATGCGTCCTCTCTATCGCGGAGACGATCTGGTGGGGCATGTATGGGCCAGTGTAGAGGTGAGGCAGTTTGCCCCCGCTGCTTTGGCTGCGGCCACTGGCGTGGTTGCGGCATCGGCGGCCAGCGCAGTCGCGATGCTTGTGGCTGCTTGGTGGCTGATGAAAGCAGTGGCGAGCTGGGAACGGGAGGCGGCGGCCAGGCGGGCTGCGGCCGCTCATCGCCAGGCGGCGGAGGTAGTTCAGGAGCTGCGAAATCCCATCTCCGTTGCGCGAGGCTTGGCGCAGATCGTGATGTCGGAAGAAGACGACCCGCGTTGTCGGATGTGGATGGGCAATCTCGTGCGGCAGCTCGACTACATGAGCAGCGTTGCCGCGGACTACCTGCGCGGAGCGTTCCCGGACGAGGCGTCTGCGCCGGGCGCGGCGGCGGGCGAGACCCGCGGCGAGCTGCAATGCAGGGCGCGGCCCGGCAGCGTCCGATAGCGCGCCGCAAAACGACAAAGCCCCGTGGACCTGCATCCTCCGGGGCTTGATGGCTTAGCTTACCGCAAGCCGTTTGCCGCGCTCACGCGGTGAGCGGCTGCGACTAGTACTGCCTGCTGGCCCTCTGCGCCGCGAAGCACTCGCTGCAGTAGACCGGCTTGTCGCCGCTGGGCTGGAAGGGAACGTATGCCGGCTTTCCACAAGACGAGCAGACTGCTTCGTACATCTGGCGGTTGCCTGAGTTGTTCATGCTCTTGCGGGCCCTACGGCAGTCGGGGCACCTTGACGGCTCGTTCTGGAACCCACGCTGCACGTAAAACTCCTGCTCACCGGCGGTAAATACGAAGTCCCTGCCGCAGTCACGGCAATTTAGGGTCTTGTCCTCGTATGCCAACTTGATCACGCCTCACTTGGTCTGGATAGTCTATTGATCAAGTCAGCATGCTTGGAAATGCGTGCGCTTGAACAACAGCCACATATATAATAGAGCATATGTGAACCAATTGCAATATGATGGTAGCGAAGATATACGCGAATCCAAGCTGTTTTTTGCCGGAACCGGATCGGACGTTGGGCGTTGCGCTAAGCTCCAACTCGCGGTCCCACCGGTGCAGCGTAGATTACGAACTCATCTGCGCCGTCCAGCCCCAGCAGCGCGTCCGCGGTCTCCTGATGATATGATCCGATGGCTACCGTGGCCAGACCCAGGGCCTCGCAGGCCAGGTAGAGGTTCTGGCAGGCATGTCCGGAGTCCTGTGCTAAGGTCTTGTGAGCAGCCGTTGAGTATCTCCACTCGCATCTGTAGGGCGTACAGCTCCAGAAGAACACGACCGCGGCCGTGCCCACGTAATGCTGGCCGAAACACGCCGCGCCCAGCTGCGCGGGAAGGTCGGGCGGCGATGATATGCAGATCAGTTTGTGCTCGATGGCGAGGTACCTGTAGATACCTGGTTCGAGCCCATCAACGCGGTTTACGGCCAGATATGTCTCGAAAGCGTGCCGCGATCCTCCGGACGGCACTGTGCGCATGGTGGCGAACCCGTCTTTGACCACGCGCTTGACTCCCTGGGTGGCCCAGAGAAGGAATGAGAGCTGAGCCAGGGTTATCGGTTCGGGCGAATACTCGCGGCGGCTCTGGCGCCGCTCGATCAGCTCGAACAGGTCGATTTGCCCGGGCGCGGCCTCCCGCGGCGATGGAAGATCGATGAGCTTGGAGTCGGGGGCATACGCCTTCTGCAGCGGGGGCTGGGCAATGCCCAGACGTTGGTCCGCGGGCGTCTCTCGCATTTTGGGGAACTTCGATCTGAGCGTGTCGCGCTCATTTGCGAACTTGGTCATACACTCACGCCTCCGCTTGATGTTGTTGATTTAGTCCTACTGCTATGGTAACATATCTCGTGGCAGGATGTGCTGTCAACATGAATGCGCAGCTGGAGCTGGACAGGGTCTTCATGCGCGAGGCGATCGCCGAGGCGCGCAAGGCCGCAAAGGCGGGCGAGGCGCCCGTAGGGGCGGTAGTTGTGGCAGGCGGCGAGATCATCGCCCGCGCGCATAACCTGAAGGAGTCGTTAAACGATCCCACGGCCCACGCGGAGGTGTTGGCTGTGCGTGAGGCCGCAATCGCTCTGGGTTCGTGGAGGCTCGCCGGGGCGACCCTCTACGCAACGCTCGAACCGTGTCCGATGTGCGCTGGCGCGATTGTGCAGGCGCGAATGGGGCGGCTGGTGTACGGCGCCTACGATCCCAAGGCCGGGGCAGCCGGCACGCTGCTTGACATCCCCCGCGACATGCGCCTCAATCACTGGGTATCGGTGACCGGCGGCGTGCTCGCGCCGGAGTGCGCAGCCTTGCTTGAGGAATTCTTCGCCAACAGGCGTTGAGCCGTTTGATGTAGCGAGATCTGCTTTCGGAGAGATGGCTGAGTGGTCAAAAGCGCTCGCCTCGAAAGCGAGTGGGCGGGCAACCGCCCCGTGAGTTCGAATCTCACTCTCTCCGCCATCAATTCAATACATTGCCTTTCCCGGATGGGGGCGTACACTCGACATCCGGGCTGCGGAGAGGTGGCTGAGTTGGTCTAAGGCGCTCGCCTGGAGAGCGAGTAGGCAGATGACCTCTGCCTCGTGGGTTCGAATCCCACCCTCTCCGCCATTTTGAC
>CAYYHF010000031.1:0-15513 GCA_964471415.1 uncultured Clostridia bacterium
GGCGGCATAAGCGGTTTTCCAAGACCTGAGGAGAGCGAGTACGATTGCTTCGCCACCGGGCACTCCAGCACTTCCATATCGGTGGCGCTGGGTATGGCGCGAGCGCGCGATTTGACCGGGGACGACTATACCGTGGCCGCCATAATAGGGGACGGTTCTTTGGCTGGCGGCATGGCTTTTGAGGCAATGAACAACGCTGGGCACGCCGACACCTCTCTCATCGTCATCCTAAACGACAACGAGATGTCAATTTCGCGCAGCGTGGGCGGGCTCGCCAGCTACCTGGGTTCGGTCCGGGCCAATCCCAGGCGAAGGCAGTTTCGGTCGGCGATGCAGAGGACGGTTCTGCGCATACCCATTGTCGGTCAAGCGCTGCGCGCCATCGGCCATTCCATCAAGCGAAGTGTCAAATCCCTTCTACTGCGGGGCATGTTCTTTGAGGAACTGGGGTTCATGTACATCGGTCCCATCGATGGCCACAACGTGCGCGCGGTTCGGCGTGCCATCGACGATGCGCGGCAGGCCGGGGGACCTGTATTGATTCACGCCATAACCAGGAAGGGCCTGGGTTACCCTCCCGCAGAGAACAACCCGGCCAAGTTTCACGGGACTGGTCCATTCGATCTGCGCACGGGCCAGGCCGCGTCCAAGGCGCGAGAATCGTTCACCTCTCACTTCAGTGATTTCATGGTGCGCGCCGGAGAGTCCGACGAGTCAGTAGTGGCGATAACGGCCGCGATGACGGACGGCACCGGATTGCGCGCGTTCTCAGAGCGCTTCCCTCACCGGTTTTTCGATGTAGGCATAGCGGAGCAACATGCGGTGGCCATGGCGGCGGGTTTGGCAGCAGGCGGCTGTCGCCCTGTGGTGGCCGTCTACTCCACGTTTCTCCAGCGCGGCTACGACCAGGCGCTCCACGATGTGGGCATCGGGCATCTTCCGGTGGTGTTCGCCGTGGACCGGGCGGGAATCGTGGGCGAGGACGGCTATACACACCAGGGCGCGTTCGATGTGTCTTTCATGCGCCATATCCCGGGGATGACCGTAATGGCGCCCAAAGACGAAGCTGAGCTCCACTCCATGATGCAGGCCGCCCTTGGTCATCCGGGGCCGTGCGCCGTGAGATATCCCAGAGCGCCCGGGATCGGCGTAGAGGTGAGATATCCCGCTGAGCCTGTGGAGATAGGCCGAGCAGAGGTGGTTCGCGATGGCCGGCATTGCGCGATCTTTGCGCTGGGGCCTATGGTGTGGCCTTCTCTCGAAGCGAGCAGGATTCTGTCGGCGCGTGGCGTAAGTTGTGCAGTAGTGAACGCCAGGTTCGTGAAACCGCTCGATACGGACATACTGACGAAATATGCATCGTCTACGGGTGTTGTCGTCACGTGTGAGGACGCGGCGCTTTCCGGCGGTCTGGGCTCGGCAGTCCTTGAGGCCTTGGCGCAGGAGGGCATGGGGGGCGTTCGCGTGGCGAGGTGCGGCATTCCCGATAGGTTCATCGAACACGGGCGCCGGGACGCCATCTTGGCGCAGCTGGGGCTGGATGCCCGAGGCATAGCTGCCGCGGTGATGCAGGCTCTTTCGGAGCGGAGCAACGCCGATGCATCGGGCGGTGACGCGCGTGTCTTCTCAGTGTAAGGTCCGGCTCGACCAGCTGCTCTTCCAGCGGGGCCTGGCGGTAAGCCGCGAGGCGGGGCGGCGCGAAATCCTGGCGGGATGCGTGTGGGTTGACGGGATGCGCGAAGACAAGCCCGGCACGATGATCAGGCAAGATGCAGATATCGAGATCAGGTCGGCTCGTCCGCGCTTCGCCAGCCGCGGCGGCGAGAAACTAGCCTATGCCATGGAAGTGTTTGCGGTGGACGCCGCTTCGCGCACTGCGGTGGACATTGGAGCGTCCACAGGAGGTTTCACAGATGTGTTGCTGCAAGCGGGCGCGTCCCGCGTCTACTCGGTCGATGTGGGATACGGGCAGCTTGCGTGGAACCTCAGGCAAGATCCTCGCGTAGTGGTGATGGATCGCACCAATGCGCGCTACCTTACCCCCGCGATGTTTGACCCTCGGCCCGATCTGGCTACGGTGGATGTGTCCTTTATCTCGCTGTCGAAGATACTGCCGGCGCTCTCTGAGGTGCTTGTGCCGGCGTCCGAGGCTGTGTGCCTGGTCAAGCCGCAGTTCGAGGCGGGGCGCGAACGCGTTGGCAAGAGGGGGGTTGTGCGCTGCCCCAAAGTGCACATCGATGTGCTGATGGCAACGGCCGAGCATGTGTGGGCCAACGGGTTTGAGGCGGCGGGAGTCGCGGCCTCGCCCATACGCGGGCCCAAGGGCAATATTGAGTTCCTGATGCATATGTTCCGGGGCGAGCAGGGCGATAGGGGACGTCCACTTGCGCCCCTGTCGCGCGAGCAGTTGTCCGGGATCGTCCTGGACGTTGTGGCGCAGGCCCACCGCGTGCCCTGATATCTCGGACGGGATACGATGACCCCCTGCGCGAGTAGGGGCCTTCCGGGAGGGATTGCTACGAAGAAGGCCGCGATAGTTGTGCGGAAGACAAAGCCGGAGGCCGACCGAGTGGCTCTCCAAATAGAGTCGTGGATGAAGCGCGCGGGAATCGAGACGTATCTCGATTACAGCTGGGATGGGCCGCTGGCGGATTCTACAGACTGCGCCATAGTAGTTGGGGGGGACGGCACCCTCCTTTCAGTTGCCAGGCGCGCTGCAGCTGAAGGAATCCCCATACTCGGCGTGAACCTGGGCAGCTTGGGTTTTCTGACCGAGGTAGAGCCGGCTAACCTCGACCGGGCTCTGAAGGCCTTGGTACGCGGGGACTACACTATCGAGGAGCGAACGATGGTGCAGGCGACCGTGATGAGGGAAGGGCGCAGCGTGGCATCGTTTGCCGGCCTAAACGATGTGGTCATCACCAAGGGCGCGTTTGCGCGCATCATCAGTCTCGACATTTTCGTGAACGACGAGTACTACTCCACTTTTCCGGCCGATGGCATTATTGTCTCAAGTCCCACTGGATCCACTGCGTATTCACTGTCTGCAGGGGGGCCGCTCATAAGCCCCAATATCGATGTCATGCTGGTAACGCCCATATGTCCGCACACTCTGTTCTCCCGCTCACTGGTTATCGCGGGCCACGACAGAGTGCGCATCGTGGTGGAGGCGCCGCACGAGGAAGTCGCCGTTACAGTCGATGGTCAGGTCGGTTTCAAGGTGGAATCGCATGACGAGATCATCGTGGAGCGAGCGGCGCAAGTGACGCGGTTTGTGCGGCTTCAGGCTAAGAGCTTCTACGGTACCATGAGGGAGCGTCTGAAACAAGACCGTCTATGATACCGATGTGCGGGAGGGGTCAATGGTGAAAGCGAGGCGACACCAGAGAATTCTGGACATAGTCAGGAGCAAACCCATTCAGACTCAGGAAGACCTAGCCGAAGAGCTTGCGCGGGAGGGAATAGCGGTAACACAGGCCACCATATCCCGCGACATAAAGGAACTACGTCTTGTCAAAGCGCCGGCGGGCGATGGATCCTACCGGTACACCGTTCCAGTTGACCGCAATATTGAGGACATCAACAGACGGATCGAGCGCGTTTTCCGCGAAGCTGTCATAAGCATCGAAGACAGCGACAACATCGTAGTCGTCAAGACGCTTGAGGGCGCAGCGCAGGCCGTGGGCGCCATCATAGACGACCTGGACTGGCCGGAGATAGTAGGCTCCTTGGCGGGCGACGACACCATTTTCACGGTGGTCAAGCCGGCTGAGCGCGCTGTGGACATAATGGCCAGGTTCAACAAGTTCCGCAAGTAGCATCGGCGGTTTGCTTTCTCGAGCCGCCTTCTGAAGTGGGGGCGGAATAATGCTATTGGAAATGGCCGTCCGTAACTACGCTCTGATAGAGCGGCTTTCTATAGTTTTCGGCAGCGGCTTCAACGTGCTTACTGGCGAGACAGGCGCCGGTAAGTCTCTCATCATCGATTGCCTGGGCCTTGCCGTAGGCGGTCGCGCGTCAACCGAGGCCGTTCGGGCAGGCGCGGAATCCGCTGTGGTTGAGGCGGTATTCGACCTATCCGGGCTGCCGTCTGTGGCAGATGTCCTTGCCGAACAGGGTGTAGAGGCCGAGCCCGATGGGACGCTTATCGTGTCGCGGGAAGTGTGGCGGCAGGGCCGTTCGCGCTGCCGCGTGAACGGGCGCATCGTCACATTGACATCGCTTGCCGCCATCGGAGAATGCCTGGTCGACATATACGGTCAGCACGAATATCAATCGCTTGCCCGTCCTTCGCGCCATCTGGCGCTCCTCGACTCATACTCAGGCGGCCGGCTGGCAGAGGCCATGGCGGCATACAAGAGCCGATATGACCTGTGGCGGTCCGCCCGCCGCGAACTGGCCGACCTCACTGCCGCCGCCCGCGAGCGCGCCCGACAGGCCGACATTCTTGCGTTTCAAGTAGATGAGATCGAATCAGCCAAGCTCGAGCCGGATGAGGATGCGCGTCTTGCGGCTGAACGCATTATCTTGGCCAATGGGCAGCGTCTGTATGACAGCGTGAGCCGGGCGTTTGAGCTGGTATATGAGTCCGCTCGGCCTGACTCGCCGCCCGCCTACGACCTGCTTGCCCAGGCCCTGGCTGAGCTGGATGCGGCTGCGCGCATCGATGCCTCGCTGGGCTCGGTCCGCGACTGTCTGGCGCAGATGTGCGAACAGGCGGGCGAGGCGGCCAGGGCCATGCGCTCCTACCGGGAAAGTATCGATTTCAGCCCTGAGCGCCTGGCGGCCGTGGAAGACAGGTTGGCCTTGATAGCGCGGCTTAAGCGCAAGTACGGCGACACTCTGGCGGAGGTGATCGAGTGCGGGGCAGAGGCCCGCGAGGCGCTGGACTCGATCATCCATGCGGATGAGCGCCGCGGCACGCTCACGCGGCGCGTGGCAGAGCTGGCCGCGGACGCGGCCGGCGCCGCCTCGGAGGTGTCGCGGATCAGAAGCCGGTCTGCTCGAAAACTTGAGGAGGATATCACCGGCGAGCTTCGCGAACTGTCCATGCCCAAAGCGGCCTTCTGTGTAGAGATGGGCAGGCGCAGGGGCAATGCCGATGAGGAACTCGTAGTGGATGGCGAGCCATGCCTGGCCGGGCCGGACGGAGTGGACGATGTCCAGTTCCTATTCTCCGCCAACCCCGGCGAGGAACCGAAGCCGCTAGCGCGCATAGCCAGCGGAGGCGAGATGAGCCGGGTGATGCTGGCTATCAAGTCGGTCCTTGCACAGGTGGATGAGATGCCGACTATGGTCTTCGACGAGGTCGACGCGGGCATCGGAGGCGAGGCGTCTGTTGCCGTGGCTGCGCGGCTTTCAGGTATAGGCCGAGTCAGGCAGGTTCTGGCCGTAACGCATCTGCCTCAGATCGCCGCTGCCGCGGCCGACCATTTTGCCGTGAGCAAGCACGAAAGCGAGGGTAGGACACATGTGAGCCTTGAAGCTCTGGACGGAGAGGACCGGGTAGGGGAGATCGCCAGGATGCTGGGCGGGGAGAATCCATCGGCGCTCACCTTGGCGCATGCCCGAGAGATGCTGGAACGGCTCAAAGTGGGCAGGAGTTGAGCGTTCTTTGTGGAAAACCCAATCGTATGTCTATTTTTCGTATGGGAGGGAGGAGTCGGGCCGCGCTTGCGGCCGCGGCTCGGTATGGTGAGGTTGAAGGATCACCCTATCTTGGACTTCCCGGCAGGACGGGAAGTCACGTTCACACTTGACGGCAAACAGATCACGGGAATCGAAGGCGAACCCATTGCGGCGGCGCTTCACGCCGCCGGCGTAAGAGTCCTCCGTCACAGTCCCGTGCTGGGACGTGCGCGGGGGTTCTTTTGCGCCATCGGCACTTGTTCGTCCTGCCTGATGACTGTGGACGGCGTTCCGAACGTGCGCGTATGTACTGAGCCCCTAAAGCAGGGAATGGTAATCGAGACTCAACAAGGCCATGGCCACTTGCCCATCGACTGAGCGGGGCTGAGCGAGGATGGTGACGTAGTTGAAAGAGGTTGACATTGCCGTGATCGGCGCGGGTCCGGCAGGGCTCGCAGCCGCCCTGGCATGCGGCAGATCAGGAGCGGCGACTCTCCTCATTGACTTCATGGATGCCCCGGGCGGACAGCTCATCAAACAGACCCACAAGTTTTTCGGATGCGAGCGGCAGTTCGCGGGCCACCGCGGGATCGAGATACCGAGCATCTTCATGGAACAGCTTTCCAAGATGCCCCATGTCCAGCTGATGTTGGGCGTGAATGCTTCAGGCTACTACGCTGACTCCGGACTGCTCACGCTGGAAAACGGGCGCAAGTTCATGAAAGTCAAGGCAAGACGAGTGATAATTGCGACAGGCGCTGCGGAAAAAGCCGTGGCGTTCGAAAACAACGACCTGCCGGGGGTGTACGGAGCAGGCGCGGTGCAGACTCTCATGAATGTGTACGGCGTCAAGCCCGGCGACCGCGTGCTCATGGTGGGCTCGGGAAACATTGGACTAATCGTAAGCTACCAGCTCATCCAGGCGCATGTGCGGGTAGTCTCGGTGATAGAGGCTGCGGAGCGGATAGGCGGATACCTGGTGCACGCGGCCAAGCTTCGCAGGGCGGGCGTGCCGATTCTCACATCGCACACCATCGTGCGGGCTATCGGCCATGAGACGGTGCGCGGCGCAGTGGTGGCCCGGGTCGACCAGTCTTGGCAGGTGGTCGATGGATCACAGCGCGAAGTGGCTTGCGATGTGATCTGTCTGGCGGTGGGGCTCACCCCGCTGGTGGACGTGATGTGGCAGGCCGGGTGCGAGATGAAGTACGTACCGGCTTTGGGTGGGCACGTGCCCGTAAGAGACGAGAACATGCGCGCTACCAACCCGGCCGTGTATGTTGCGGGAGATGCCGGCGGTGTAGAGGAGGCAAGTTCGGCCATGATTTCGGGCGAGATCGCCGGCATATCGGCGGCCGCTTCTTTGGGCTTCGCGGCCGAAGACGCCCAAGCGCGCCTGGCCCTGCTCAAGTCGGATCTGGCCGCGATCAGGTCCGGCCCCGCCGGCGAGAAGATTCGCATCGGCATCATGAGCGCAGCGGCGTGCGGAGGTGAGCGGTGATGGCTGACGATGACATCATCATATGCAGGTGCGAAGATATCACTCTCAGGCAGATCAGGGAGCTGATCGCCCAGGGCTATCACAGCATCGACGAGATCAAGAGAGTCGCAAGAGCGGGGATGGGGCCGTGCCAAGGCAGGACGTGCCGGCAGCTGATAGCCAGGGAACTCGCAAATGCCCTGGGAGTGCCGATAGAACAGATCGAGATGTCCACCTTCAGGCCGCCCTCGAGGCCGGTGCTACTATCCACGATTGCAAGGGGCGAGGCGGATGAATAGAAGCAGTGCTGACGTTGTAGTCATAGGCGGCGGAGTGGTTGGGTGCGCAGTCGCCTTCGAGCTTGCGCACAGGGGATGCGCCAACGTGGTTCTGATCGAGCGCAACACGCCGGCGTCCGGCTCGTCGGGCAGATGCGGCGCCGGCGTGCGGCAGCAGTTCGGCACCGAGCTCAATTGCGTGCTCGCGCGGGAAGCCGTCCGGATCTTCGAGCGGATGGACGAGTATCTTGACTACGAGCCTAGCGTGGAGTTTCGGCAGAGCGGCTATCTCATGTTGGCCTACTCTGACCGCCAATGGGAACAGTTCCAGGAGAATGTGGCTCTTGAGCGCAGCCTCGACATAGACGTGAAGACCTTGACTCCCAAACAGACTCTGGACATAGTCCCGTTTCTGAATACCGATGGGATGGTAGGCGCCGTGTTTTGTCAGGAAGACGGCCACGCCAATCCGTTCCACACCACGTTCGCATATGCGAGGGCAGCCCGTCGTCTGGGCGTCAAGATACTGACGCACACCGAGGTTCTCGGAATAGAAGTGGTAGGCAACGCGATCAAGTCAGTGACGACCGACCGCGGCAGGATCGCCACATCCACCGTAGTCAACTGCGCTGGGGCCTATTCGGGGAAGGTGGCCGCTATGGCCGGCATCGACCTGCCGGTGTGGGGCGAACGCCACCAGATTCTGATCACAGAGCCGGTGGAGCCGATCATGGGGCCGATGGTGATCTCGTTCCATCACGACTTCTACTGTCAACAGGTGCCTCACGGCAGTTTCATTATGGGGATCGGAATGCCCGGGGAGCCCAAGGGCTACAGCATCCATTCGTCAGTGGATTTCCTGGAAGGCATGGCCCAGACGTTGCAGCAATTGCTTCCTCCCGTGGCCGAGCTGCGCGTGGTGCGTCAATGGGCGGGGCTTTACGACAGATCTCCCGATGCCCAGCCTATCCTGGGTGAATGTCCCCCGGTTCGGAGGTTCTTTAATGCCAACGGTTTCTCGGGTCACGGTTTCATGCTTGCTCCGATAGTGGGGGTGATCATGGCCGAGCTGATCACCACAGGAAGCAGTTCCATCGACATCGGCAAGCTGGACGCTGGCAGATTTGCCCGCGGTGAGCTGGTGCTGGAACCTGCGGTAGTAGGGTAAACCTAGAGGAATTTCGAAGGCTGCGTAGAAGAATGGGGGTGCGTCCAAAGGGATGTAGAGGGCGCAGATGCAGGTTAAGGAGGAATTGCTCCGATGCTTAGATACATATCCGCCGGTGGGCCGGTCATGTACCCCATCATACTCTGCTCAGTAGTGGGGTTGGCCGTCTCGATACAGAAGATCATCCAGCTCGTGTTGATGCCCACTGGTTCGGACCAGCTGATGCGCTCGGTCAAGATCAGCATGTCCCAGGGACGCGCCGTAGAAGCGATGCAGGCGGCCAAGGCCGCAAAGGGGCCGGTGGCAGGGCTGGTTCGCGCCGCCGTGTCCAACCACGGCAGGCCTTACAACGAGGTCAAGGATGCCATTGAGATGGCCGGCCGAGAAGAGGTGCATGCGATGGAGAGGAAGATGAACATCCTCGATGGCATCGTCACTTTGGCACCTCTCCTTGGCCTTCTTGGAACGGTTGTCGGCCTGATCAAGAACTTTCAAGTTCTCTCGGCGTTCGCGGGTCTCACTACGCCGGCGCAGCTGTCAGGGGGCATTGCCGAGGCGATGATAACCACCGCGGCCGGCCTGGCAGTCGCTGCGCCGCTGATGCTCATATACAGCTGGCTCTCGGTGGTCATCGACGACAAGGTCGCCGAAATGGACAGGCGGGCGGCGGAATTGCTTGCCATAACGGCGGGCGATGCGGGAGGGCGCAGCGATGTTCGCGAAATATCGTAACCGCAGGAGAACGCGGGTCGAGATCCTCCCCATGATCGACATCATGTTCTACCTGGTGCTGTTTTTCATGGTGTTCGGAACGTTCCGCACCGAGACAGCCGGCGTCCCGCTGGAGCTTCCTCGGGCGGCCACCCCGCGCGATCTGGCGCGCGACCACCTGATAGTGGCCATCGACGCCAAGGGGAGACTCTACTACAACGAACGTCAGTTCGCCGATGGCGACCTCACGCGGGCCTTGCTCCCACCGCTTCGAGCTAATCCGGATCGCGTTGTGATAGTCAAGGCCGACAAGTCGGTCAGCTATGAGCGGCTGATCCAGACCATCGACGCGATCAGGATGGCAGGCGGCGTTCATCTGGCTCTGGCCGTGGAGCGAGCTGCCGGATCAGGCGGTGGCACAAGATGAGAGGCCGCCGAAGGGAGCAGGGCGGCCTTGAGAGCCTGCTCATATCGATTGCGGTGCACCTGGCGGTGATACTGCTGGTACCCTTTGTCGAGCAGCCTGTTTTGGATGTATACCCCCTCGACATCGCAGGCGTCATCGAGATCGCCACGATTGAAGCCGCGCCTGCCGCCCCAGCCCCAGCTCCCGGAGTCGCCGTGCAGGAAGTGACGCCCAAACCCAAACCGGCGGCGCCTGAGCCTGCAAAGGAACAACCCAAGCCAACCCCGGCGCCGGCGCCCAAGCCTGAGCCGAAACCTGAGCCCAAGCTTGAGCCCAAGCCTGAACCGGCCGTGCAGGAACAGCCCAAGCAGGAGGCGCCGGCAAAACAGGACAAGCCCGATGTGGTTACATCGCCGGCGGCGACAATGCCTTCTCCGGTTGTCGCCGCGGAGCCTCCTGAAGCAACGCCGCCCGAGGCCGAACCGAAACCTGAGCGGGCGCCAGCGCCCGAGCCGGCGCCAACGCCTGCGGCGGAACCTGAGGCGGCGAAGGCAGACAAGACTACCGGCTCCCCCGGGCCGGGCCGGCCCGATGGGGTGGGCACGATTCCCCGGCCTGATTACCCCGGGGATGATCCCACCGGGATGAGTATGATAACTACCACAGGGGGCGATGATCACGGCGTCTGGATCCCCAAGGGCGTTCAGAACCTGAGGGGCAGGGGAGAGGCCCTGGTGCGCATCAAGGTCAAGGCAGACGCAACCATTGACGCCATTTCATTTCTGGAGCCGCCGCCTGACCCGGCTATGACGCAGGCCATACAGAGCGCCATATCGGGCGCCTGGCGATTTGGGAAGGACTCCACCCCGGGCCGTGCTGATGCCTACTACCTTGACGTGCGGGTGGGCTATGACGGCGGCACCATGGACGTCTGGGTGAAAAGTGAGCGTGCATCGTATATTCGCTGAACCCGCCAGCAGCTATCGCCGGCACGAGGAGGTGCTCTTCATGCTATCAACCATGCGCGAACGAGTTCAGGCGCGCCGGTTCGCGCTGACCCTTGCCATCGCCCTGTGCGCTCTGTGCGCGATGGGCAAAGGCGCGTGGTCTGCGAACACCGCGCCTGTTGCGATAAGCAACGAATTCATCAGGATAGTGGTGAACCCCGGCCCCGAGGAGGCAGGGCGGTTCGGGGTTGAAACCACCGGCGGAGACCCTCGCAATCTCGCGGACGATGATCTGCCGCTGATCTACGGACGGCCTATGCCCTGGACGTCCTACACGACTGTGCGGATAGACGGGGTGGACTGGGTTTTCGGGGGAAAGACCACCCGTCGCGCCGGCAGAAGCGGGCGCTACGGCGATGAGATCGGCCCCGCGCAGGTCAAAGACGGGCGAGTGGTGTGTTCATACGCCCTAGGCGACCTTCGAGTCACCCAGCAACTGTCGTTTGTCAAGAGCCCTACTACACGCTATATGGACACCGCCAGGATCCACTACATCGTAGAAAACGCGGGACAGATGACGCGCGATGTAGGATTGCGTCTTCTGATCGACACCATGCTCGGGGCGAACGATGGCGCCCCCCTGCGAGCCGGAGATCAAGCCGTGATGGGAGACGCGATGCTGCCTGGGGCGCAGATACCCGACTACTGGCAGGCCTTTGACTCGCTGGTCGAACCCTCAGTCACCTCGCAAGGTACGATGATCGGGGGCGAGCTGACCCCGCCTTCGCGCCTTGCCTTCTCCAACTGGGGCACATTCGCCGACAACCTGTGGGCTGCCGACATCGTTCCCGGGCGCGAGTTCGTACGTTCACGCGAATCCGATCTGGATTCGGCGGTGGCGATGTACTGGGATCCCTCACCGCTGGCTCCGGGAGAGGTAAGGCACTACGTCACCTACTACGGGCTGGGCGGCATAACTCTCGCCCCGGGCAAGCTGGCTTTGGGCATCACCGCGCCTGCGGAGGTAGGCCTGTCGTCAGACGGAACAGCGCCTTTCCTGGCCGTTGCATACGTGCACAACACAGGCGAAGGACCCGCTCACGATGTAGTCGCGCGGCTGGAATTGCCGATCGGCTACAAGCTGGCAGGCGGCCAGAGCAGTAGTCGCTCAATCGGCGATCTCGGTCCTGGAGAGACCGCGCAAGTGGCGTGGCAGGTCGTTGCCACGTGGTCCGCGGTAGGACGGGGCGATCTGCGCGTATCTGTGTCCGCCAAGAATGCTGATCCGAACGGAGTATCCAGGGAGATCCAAGTGCTGGGGCCGCCGCGCCTTCTGGCGAGTATCAGGCGTGTCGAGGCGCTTTTGGTCCGCGACGAGAAGCTCTATCCATGGCCGGCTAGGGTAACGGTGAGAGTGGAGAACACCGGCGGATCCGATGCCAACTGGGTTCGCGTCCGCCTCGACTCACTGGGCGATTTCGCTCTGTCGGGCGGAGACCATCGCGAGCTTCTTCTGGGCGTCCTCTCGCCCAATCAGGGCCAGGACATCACTTGGCTCTTGGGAGGGGACCCGCGTCCGGGCGAGCAGAAGATAGTGGCATCGGCCGTTGCGCAGAACGCCCCAACCTCGCTTTCCAGCGCCTCTATGCAGGTGCCGGAGCTCGCCGCCAAGGCATGGATCAAGCCGGGCAAGGGACTGGTCAAAGTGGGCGACCTGGTGCATGTGGATGTGATGCTGACGAATATGGTCGGCGTGGGTTCATTTAAGTTCGATCTGGATTACGATCGGGAAGTGTTGGAGCTGGCCATGGTATCCAGGGGCGGCCTGACGGTAGCAGGCGACGACTTGCTGCCGTGGGACGCAGGCGTGCCGAAACCTACCTCGGGGCGCATTCTGGGCGTCTCCGGTCGCATCGGCCAGCCGGGCAAGATCTGGGGAAGCGCCGCTACCATCTACTTCGTGGCAAAGCAGTACGGCAGCGCAGTTCTGTCCGTTGAGAATCTCGTTCTTCTGGATGCGTCAGGCAGGGCTATCCCGGCCGCTCCGGCCTTGATACCCTGTACAGTCCAGGTTAGTAGGGAATAGCATCGAAAGGCAAGGAGGGATAGGGATGTCTGTGCTATCAAAGCGGTCGCTCACCGCTATCAGTTGTATGCTCATGGTGGCGCTTACGGCGTCTGCCGCCCTTGCGGCGCCTGCCGCAGTCACCGATGTGCCAACCGACCACTGGGCGTATGAAGCCGTGACATTACTGGTCGATAAGGGATACATGGGCGTTTACGAGTCGGGGCAGTTCAAGGGCGACGACAGCGTGAGCAGGTACCTGCTGGCGTTTGTGGCGGCGCGCCTTCTGCGTGATATGGAGTCGGGCAGGACTACGCTTACCGATGATGACATGAGGGTCGTCAGGGAGCTGTCGGTCAATCTTCGGGAACAGCTTGCTGTGATCACCGGCCGCTTGGCTCAGTTGGAGAAGGTCACGGCCGATGCAGCCAGCGGAGCCGCTATTGCTTCCGATAATACCGCACGTATGGCCGTGCAGTACGCCCAGTTCGTTGCGGCCATGGAAGAGCAGCTCAAGCAGATCAGGGAAGATGCCGCGGCCCGCGCGGGCGCCGGCGATCAGAAGCTGACTGCGCTGTACGCCGACTCCAAGAGGCAGATAATGGAGGGAGAGCAGGCTCTCCGTCAGGAACTAGCCGTAGTATCGGCCAAAGCCGACTCGATACAAGCCTCAGCATTGGCGGCGGTGGAGAGCGAGGCCCAGTCCCGTCAGGATCTCGAGTCCCGGCTGAGCCTGTCGATAGATGGCCTGAAAGCTCAGGACGGCGCCCAGCAGGCGAGAATAGACCAGCTCACCCTGAAGCTCGACGAGGTTGCAGCAGCCGGCGCCTCAACTAGAGCTTGGGTCGAGTCTGCCATTGCAGGGGAGACTTCCGCGAGGCAGAGCCAGGTCGCATCGCTTCAGGCGAAGCTGGACGGGCTCACGAAGATCCAGGACAATCTGGCTGAATCCTCCGCTCTGGCGCTTGGCGCCGCTGTCGAAGCCGAACGGCGAGACCGCGAGGCGGCAGACAGCGCGCTCAGGCTGTCTTTGGATGAGCTTGACACGCGAGTCGCAGGCTTGGAGAAGTCGTTCGCGTCTGAGACATCCAGCTTATCCGGCCAGCTAGGAGACTTGGAGAAGTCGCTCACGCTGGCTACATACGGCATCTCCGGCGAGCTGGCCGCGGAGCGAACGGCGCGAGAGGCGGACGTGGCGGGGCTTGTAAAGGCCCTCGGCGATCTGACCGCCAACATCGATGCTCTGGCAGCATCCTCGGCGTCCAAGGAAGCCCTTGAGCGGGCTGCCGCTGCGGCATCGGCGTCTTTGGGCGCTGAGCAAACCTCCCGGCAGGAAGAGGCGCGTTGTATTCTCGCCGACTTGGCCGATGCGCGCCGGGAGATAACAGACCTCGAACGCAAGACCGCCGAAGCCGATGCGGCGATCTTGGCGGGACTCGCTGCGGAGCGGGCGCGGATAGACGCCGTGGTCGCAGAGATCGCTGACGTAAAAGCCAGCGTGGCACTGCTTCAAGACTACGCGCAGACCATCGATGGCGGGTTGGGAGAACTGGCAAAGAAGCACGGATCCGACTACTTGCAGCAGCGGCAGGCACTGATCGATCTGCAGGTGGCGCTGGACAAGCTCTCAAAGACCCTCAGCGATAGAATCGAGGCCAACGCTGCGGAGGACCTTCGCACCGGCGCAAAGGTCGTTGAGAACGCCATGGACATTCGCAAAGTGGTGGACGCCCTGAACGAGACCAGGCAGGCGCTGAATGCCACGGCCGCATCGGCCAAGGAGGCTCACGCCGGCATTGCCGAGGCGAATGCGGCGATAGACGACTTGAACACGCGTCTGGAGAGTATAGAGACAATGCTCCAGGGCAGCGTGGATGAACTCAAGAGGCGTTTTGCCGATGATCTAGTTGCCGAGAGATGGGAAGCCGAGGCCCGCGAGGTCAGACTGCAATCGATGATCGAAGAGCTGCAGTCGCGTGTGGAACGACTTGAGGGGCAGAGATCAGAGCAGCCGGACAAGATGAGCAGCGGCGCCATAATCGGCGTCTTGGCTGTGGTGGCCGCGATCGTGGCTGCGATAGCCATCGGCTCGGGCGGAAGCAAGTAGCGCCCGCCAATCCGGGGGCTCGCGAGAGACTATCCCAGTTCATAGTTGACAACGCGCTTCCTTGAAACCCTGTTTCGGGTGCGCGCGCCCAGTTAAGGAAAGGCCCGCAGCGCTCGCGCTCTCAATCAGCGCGGAGCGCTGCGGGCTTCCTTCCGTATCGTCTTCCACGCTACACTGGTGTTACTTTCGGCCCTTCAGACCGACTTCGCCAGTTTTGGCATCGACCTTGTGGCAGTGGGTACATGAACCCCCGTAGGTCTTTACGAAGTCGTTGCCCTCGGCCAGATGGCCGCGGTGCATGAACTTGCCCAGGTCGCCTCGTTTCCCGTGGCACAGGTAGCAGTTATTGATGTCTTCCTTGACCGATGAGTGCTTCGGAAAGTACTTTTTCATGGTCGCCTTCAGGCTGGAGTCCTCATCGCCGGTCTTGACATGGCAATCAGTACAGCCCATCGGGTTTACGTCAGCAGTGACGCCTACACCGTTTTGAGGATTGCCGGGCGTAGCGCCGAGGATTGCGATGGATGCGGCTATGGCTACCACCACGGCTACACAGATAATCACCAATGACTTCCTCATTCAATCTCCTCCTTTGCCATCTCGAACTGCGTAGATTGCTCCTTATGTCACGATTATACCATTCGACCACAGAATACAAAAGGCGCCAGCCCACCCTGCCCAGGGTCGCGTCAAAGTACCTTCCGCCGATCCCTCGAGTCATCC
>CAYYHF010000032.1:0-15225 GCA_964471415.1 uncultured Clostridia bacterium
ACCTCTGGACGATGAGCATGTTCGCAAAGCTCTGTCCTACGCGTTCCAGTATAAGGATGTTGAGAGCATTGTGGGCGGAACGGCAGCTGTGGGTCCTGTTCCCAATCTTCTCAATGGGCACGCGTCCGAGGGAGTTCAGGTCTACGAGCAGGACTTGGCTAAGGCTGCAGAACTGCTTAAGAAGTCGAAATACTCAGCTCAGCAGCTGGCGAAGTCGGAAATCGTCATCAGTACGATTAGCTCGTCAGAGCGCTTCAGAAGGATCGCTCTGTCGGCCATCAGCGCTTTCAGCAAGATCGGTATCAACGCTCGAATCGAGAATGTAACATGGCCGCAGCTCTGCGAGTTGTGCACCAAGCCGGATACCGCTCCTCACATGGCAGTGTTCTACCAGGCTGCAGACATCCCGCATCCCTACTACTTCCTTGTCTACTACACACCTGACGGCTGGGGTAGCTCGTATCCGCCGGGCGGTGTGTACTACGACAACCGCAAGGTTGCCGACCTGATCCAGAAAGCCTCTACTGTAACGGATCAGGCTGAGCAAATGAGGCTGTACGGAGAGGCTCAGCGGGAAATTGCCAAGGATGCGCCGTGCATATTCATGTTGAACGACATGCACATGATTGCATTCCGCGACTACGTCAAGGGATACAAGTTCCCTGTAGGAGCGCAGATCTATGACATGGTGTTCTACAACCTGACCATCGAGAAGTAGGCCTGGCACGTAGAACGGCAGATGCGACTTGCTCGCAACCGACTTCACTTCACTTCGAAGAGTTGATCGGGTGAAGAAAGGAAGGAGTTGTCGGGGTGGCGGCAGTATGGAGCAAGTTCATTCTGGTCGGCGGCGCGGCATACGCCGTGTTTGACGAGAGTGAAGCTTGCCCGCGCCGCCACCGCCTCCTTCCGGCAACAATGCTAAAGAATTGGGCGTGGTGGTGTCCGTGTACCTTCTGAGACGGCTCGTTTACATGATCTTCGTACTTCTGGGAGTCTCAATCATAATATTCCTGCTGGTGAGGGTGTTGCCCGGGGATCCGGTTCGCTACATACTGGGTCCCATGGCGACTGAGGAGGATGTTCAGCATCTTCGACATGAACTGGGTCTTGACCAACGGCTGCACATCCAGTACGCAACCTTCCTGAAAGGCATCTTCCTCGAACGCAAGATGGGAATGTCGCTGCTCGAAAGGCGAGATGTCACGGACGTCATTAAGGAAAAACTGCCTGCAACTATCGAACTAGCGCTTATGGCCATGTTCCTGGCTATATTAGTGGGTGTGCCTCTCGGGATTCTATCAGGCGTTCATAAGGAGGGAACCTGGGACAGGATCGGGCGCATCGTGGCTCTGTCCGGGGTGTCGTTTCCGGAATTCTGGACCGGGATCATGCTTCAAATGGGCTTTGGATATGTTCTGGGGTTGCTGCCATTGACGGGCAGGATAACCGGGGCGTCGCCTACGCACATAACGGGAATGTACGTCTTGGACAGCATCCTTATGGGAGACTGGAGAGCTTTTCATGACAGTCTGAGGCACATCATTCTTCCTGCTGTTGTTTTGTCGCTGAGCCCTCTCGCAAACATCACTCGGGTGCTGAGGGCGAGGGTTATTGACGAAACGCATAAGGACTACGTCCTGGTAAGCAGAGCCAGCGGAATGCCGGAGTGGATCGTTGTCGGCAAATACATTCTCAAGAACGCGTTTGCCTCAACGCTTACCATGATCGGGCTTTCGGCAGGGCTTATGCTGGGCGGAGCCTTTGTTGTCGAAAAGGTGTTCGCGTGGCCCGGCATGGCCAGATATGGTGCGGATGCAGTTTTGAACAAGGACTTCAACGGAATAGTGGGCGTGACGATTGTGGTGTGCCTGGGATTTGTAGTGATCAACTTCGTAATAGACATCCTGTACGGGATTCTAGATCCGAGGATGAGGTTGTGGAGTCATGAGTAGGGTCAAGAGGAAAGAAGGGCTGGAACGCGCCCTATGTAGATTCAAGAAAAACAAGCTGGCTATCGTGGGGCTTGTGATCATCACTGTTGAGGTGTTGGCAGCGCTGTTCGCCCCAGTGTTGGCTCCATATCCGCAGGACGCGGGCAAGCATGTTGATTTCGCCAACCAGCTCGTGCCTCCCGGCAGAGAGCATCTGTTTGGAACAGATGAGGTGGGCCGAGATATCCTATCGAGGGTGTTGTTCGGGGCACGGATATCGCTTCAACTTGCTGCAACGGTGTTGCTGTTTGCAGTGCTAATCGGGGTGCCGCTGGGGATTGCCGCCGGCTATTTCGGCGGTTGGGTTGAACAGGTGATCATGAGGGTTACCGATATGTTCTTGGCACTGCCTCCGTTGGTCTTCGCGCTGGCAATCAGCGCCGTTCTAAGGCCTAGTCTACAGTCGTGTATCTTGGCCATATCGTTCGTCTGGTGGAGAGGTTTCTGTCGTTTGGCTTACGGAGAGACTCTCTCTCTGAAACAAGAGGACTATGTTCAGGCCGCCAAGGCACTGGGCGCCTCCGACTGGCACATAATGATAAGGGAAATCCTGCCCAACATGACCTCGCCTATTCTGGTGAAGATCAGCCTCGATGCGGGCTACGCTATTCTGGTCGGTACTGCCATCAGCTTCCTAGGGCTAGGTGCGCAACCGCCTACCCCGGAATGGGGAGTCATGATCTCAGAGGGGAGAAGCTACCTGCCGCACGCGTGGTGGCCATCGCTCTTCCCCGGCCTGGCTATCTTCGCTACGGTGTTGAGTTTCAACTTCATAGGCGATGGGCTGCGAGATTTCTTTGACGTGGATGTGAATTAGAGTGACTGACGTCCTTCATGTCGATAACCTGACTCTGCAGTTCGAGACGATAGATGGGGTTCTGCGCGTGCTGGAGAACGTCAGCGTCTCAGTACGCCCCGGCGAATTCGTTGCTCTAGTGGGAGAGACGGGATGCGGGAAGAGTGTTACTAGCAAAGCGGTGCTGGGAGTGCTGCCATCGCCTCCTGCCCGGATTGAAGGGGGTCGCATCTTCCTGGATGGCCAGGATCTTCTTGCGATGAGCATGAAGGAAAGGAAGCGCGTGGTGCAGAGCAAGGTGGCCTACGTGCCTCAGGATCCAATGACATCGCTCAATCCTGTCTTTACCGTGGGCCAGCAGCTGATGGACATCATTCGGTGGCGACAGGCAAGTGGCCATTTCGGACGCTTCATGCTGGACAATCTCAGGTCTGCCAGGAGACGAAGCATACGTGAAGAAGCGCGGGACTTGCTGAAGGATGTTCAGATGCCCGATCCCGATGAGGTGCTCACCAAATACCCATACGAGCTGAGCGGTGGAATGCGTCAGCGCGTGTTGATAGCGATGGCATTGAGCGGACGACCGGACTTGATCGTGGCTGACGAGCCTACTACTGCTCTTGACGTGACCGTTCAGAAAAGCATCCTGCAATTGCTCGTGGAGCGAGCGCAAATGAGCAACGTTAGTGGGTTGTACATCACGCACAACCTGGGGCTTGCCCGGGAGTTGTGTCATCGGACCTATGTGATGTACGCAGGCACAGTAGTGGAGACAGACGGGACGGGTGCTTTGCTGAGCGAGCCGCTGCATCCGTACACTAAGGGCCTGGTCGGAGCAATTCCGAAACTGACCGGCGAACCATTTACGGGCATCGATGGACAGATTCCTGACTACCTTAGCCCCTTGTCGGGTTGTAGGTTCTATCCTCGATGCAGCATACGACAGGGGATCTGCAGGGATGAGAAGCCGGCTCTGCGTCCTCTCTATAAAATGCGCAGCGTAGCATGTCACCTTGTTCAAGGGATGGGGAGCGACAATGGATAGCATTCTTCTTAAGATTGAGCATCTGAGCAAGCACTTCTACGAAAGACGAGCAGCGTTCAGTAGGCGGACGCAGGAAGTAGCTGCAGTGCGCGATGTGACTCTTGACGTGACTCGCGGAAGCATTTTCGCTGTGGTTGGCGAGTCGGGTTCCGGGAAGACGACACTTGCGAGAACAATCGCCAGGATCCATTCACCCACCAAGGGGAGGATCTGGCTTGACGGTTGCGACATTTCTTCGACACACGGACGCGAGCTACGGAAACTACGAAGCAGAGTCCAAATGGTCTTTCAGGACCCAGGGTCATCACTGAACCCGAAGCATACCATCGAGACTAGCTTGGCCTTACCGCTGAGAATTCACACAGACCTTGATGCAGGCAAAAGGCGCTCCAGGGTTCGCGATCTTCTGAGCAAGGTGGAACTGCCGGAAGAATTCGCTCTGCGCTACCCGGGGTCGCTGAGCGGTGGGCAGAAGCAGCGGGTGGCGCTAGCCAGAGCACTTGCTCTCAATCCCGAACTGCTGATCCTGGATGAACCGACCTCCGCCCTAGACGTGTCGGTACAGGCAAAGGTACTTCAGCTGCTGCAGAGGATCCAACGGGAGACTCATTTGACGATAATGCTGATCACTCATGATCTCAGCATAGTATACCGATTGGCTGATAGGGTCGCAGTAATGTACGCCGGCGAAGTCGTCGAGGAGGGCAATACTAATGATGTGTTCCGCGAGCCTCTGCATCCCTATACACGAGCGCTGCTATCGGCCATACCTGTTATCACGGAGAAGGAACGGTGCCTGTTGCCTGCGGAAGTCATTCTGAAAGGCGATGCGCCCTCCCCGCGATACGTGCCTCCCTATTGTGCCTTCTACGAGCGGTGCCCTGACAAGTGCAATGAGTGCAAGGAAGCGCCGTCTCCTGCTCTGGAAGTAGTTGACATCGGACGGAAAGCCAGGTGCCATCTGCTGGGTGAAGGCACACTTCTTGCTCCTACCGCTACGTAACTCTGCCCGGAGCACTGCGAATGAAGCTGTATCCAGTGCAACAGCCAGGATTTGTCGCGCCTCAGCGCGCGTCAAGAGCTCGGGAGCATTGCAGGGAATAGGGTGGGACGGAGCGAGTTGATGAGCAAAGGCAAGGCGATATTGTCGGTGTTGCTGTCGGCGTCAGCATTTGGACTGCTGCCGCTGTTCTCAACAGTTGCATATGCGAATGGGTTTAATACTCTGACCCTTAACCTGTTTAGGTCGGTGTTTGCGTCAGGCGTACTGTTCGTCTACATGAGACTCCGCAGAGTCGACTGGCGCGTGGACAGGAGGCACTATGTTGCCTTAGCCAAGGTGAGCGCGATTGGCTCGGTTGCGATGCTTACTCTCGCGGCTTCCTATAAATACACTTCAACCGGGCTCGCTACGCTGCTGCACTATGTATACCCGACTGCCGTGATGGTGGGCTCGATCCTTTTCTATGGTGAGGTGTTCAGTCTCCAAAGGGCATATTCCTTGGCTCTTTCCGTAGCGGGCTTGTGCTTGCTTATAGGGTCTCCGAGCGCGAGTTCTTTGAACCCCAGAGGCGTGGCGCTTGCATTGGTCTCGGGAGTGTCGTACGGTTGGTCAGTTTTGGTTCTGTCCTATGAAGGGATAAACACGCTCGACCCCTTGGCGTTGACCTGGGGCCAAGCCGTGATGCGTGCTGTCATTTTCCTGTTTGCAAGCATCTTGACCGGCAAGATGAGCTTGGCTTTCACGTGGCAAGGCGCTGTCAGTGTACTGCTCCTGGCTGTCATATGCAATTCTGTCGGAGGGGTTCTCCTCCAGATCGGGCTCAATGTGTTGAACCCGACAACCGCAACGATACTGAGCGCATTCGAACCTATCACCAGCTTGATAGTGGGCGTAGTCCTACTGAGAGAGGAAGTGACGTGGCAACAGCTAGTAGGCGCCGCATTCATATTAGCATCGATGATCATCGCATCTTTTGCAGAACGCAGGGTTCGCCTCACCTCCGAAAGCGAGGATCAACGTATCCGGAGGCCGCCGATAGACGACAAGCTGCATCCCTGACTAGCTGGCCGATGGTGTCGGCTTTCTCTCGAGTGACTCTGAACGTAGGGCCCGATACGCTTATGGCTGCCACTACGCGCCCGGCGTGGTCTTTGATCGGTGCTGCTATGCATCGGATCCCGTCTTCGTGCTCCTCGTCGTCAATGGCGTATCCCCGTTCCCGCACCGAAGCGAGATGTAGTTTGAAGGTTTCGGGATCAGTTATGGTGTTCGAGGTGAAACGCACCATGCTGTCGGCATCCAGTAGCGCATCCAATTCCTCGGCGGGGACGTGCGCGAGCAACGCTTTTCCCAGAGCCGTACAGTGTACGGCTATCCTGTAGCCAATCCTGGAACGCATTCCGAGGGTCTGGGGCGTATCCACCTTATCCACGTACACCACTCTCGCGCGGTCGAGAATGGCTAGGTGGGCAGTCTCGCCGGTAGACGATACGAGTTCCTCAAGATAGGGCCTGGCGAGCTGGCGCAGATCGATCTGATCGAGTTTGACGCGCGACAGCTCAACGAGATGTAGGCCCAGACCGTACTTACCTGACTGCGGGTTTCGGCTCACATAGCCACGGGCATTTAGGGTTGCTAACAACCGTGATGCAGTGCTCTTGTGCGTTCCTAGGAACTGCGCGAGTTCGGTCACCCCGGCCTCGTTTCCGGAAGAGGCAAGATAGTCGAGAATATCAAGAGCATTAACCACTGACTGCACTCGCGAACGTTCATTTGCGCCGCTGGCGGACTTGCTTGTTGCTCTCTTGGTTTCACCATTATGTGCCAAGACACCAATGCACCTCCCGGCTATCATGCTAACACATCATCGGTCTGGACGCACCTGCAGTGTCATGCATCGCTAGAGCTATTGCCACTCACGCACCGCAGTTGCCTTCTCCAGGAGCTATAGTTCGATGCCGAAGCGAGTAATCCTGTCGCATACGGCACGTTAAGAAAAGCGCGACCAATCTGCTGAGGCGCAGCGAAAACAAGTGAGAATGCACAGCAGGAATATCGTCTTCAAGGTAGAATACATGATATGCGCATTCCGGCAACATAGTTGCGTAGTACGCAACTCCTCGGATTCGTCTTGCGCGAGGAGGCATCGCCAATCCGGGGGCGCGTCAGAGAATCGGGTGGGAGGCGGGTAACTTGAGCAAAGAGGAGCAGCTCCAGCAGATCATCGATTCAGGAGTCGTGGCAGTCATCAGGGTGGACAGCGCAGACCAATTGGTGGGGATATGCGAGGCAATGGCGGCCGGCGGGATACGGGGAGTCGAGATCACCATGACATCGCCCGGAGCCTTGGAGGCCATCCGTGAGGCCGCCAGGGTTCTGGACGGAATGGCGATCATCGGAGCCGGTTCGGTCCTGGATCCTGAAACGGCTCGAATGGCCATGCTGGCCGGCGCTGATTTCATCGTAAGCCCCACCCTCAATCTTGACACGATCAAGATCTGCAAGAGGTACGGCGCCATTGTGATTCCTGGGGCGTTCACACCTACCGAAATACTCACGGCATGGCAGGCCGGAGCGGATGTTGTGAAGGTGTTCCCCGCTACTAAGCTGGGCCCATCGTTCATCAAGGATGTGAGAGGACCGCTTCCGCAGGTCAGGCTGACGCCCACAGGCGGAGTTGACATCAACAACTTGGGCGAGTTTCTGAAGGCGGGCGCCGCGTTCGTGGGAGTCGGGACGGCGTTGGTCAACAAGAGGTACGTTGCCGAGAAGAACTGGGACGCGCTTACAGAGCTTGCGGCTAAGTACGTGGCTGCTGCCCGTGCGGCCCGAGTCGGTTGAGGCACTGATCTGAGCAACTGAAAGGCTAACTCCAGGGAGGAAATGCATATGTCGCACAAGGTTGTCACATTCGGCGAGATCATGTTGCGTCTCTCGCCTCCTGGCTACCAACGGTTCACACAGGCCAATTCGTTTGACGCGATCTACGGCGGCGGCGAAGCGAACGTGGCTGTTTCGCTGGCCAACTACGGATGCGAGGCGCATTTCGTAACCAAGGTTCCGTCTCACGAAGTCGGCCAGTGCGCCGTCAACGCTCTCCGCGCTCTTGGCGTGAACACTGAGTTCATCGCCCGCGGGGGAGATCGTCTGGGCATATACTACTGCGAGAACGGGGCTTCGCAACGGCCGTCCAAAGTCATATACGACCGGGCGAATTCATCCATATCTCAGGCGGGGCCGGGCGAGTTTGATTGGGATGCGATACTCAGCGGCGCCTCGTGGTTCCACTTCACAGGCATTACGCCGGCGCTCGGCGATGGCCCGGCCGCGGCTACTCTCGAGGCTGTCAAGGCTGCCAAGAGGCTCGGCGTCAAAGTCAGCGCCGACTTGAACTACCGAAAGAAGCTGTGGTCGCCTGAAAAGGCTAACGCTGTGATGAGCGGGCTCATGGAGTATGTGGACGTGGCTATCGGCAATGAGGAAGACGCCGAGAAGGTGTTTGGGATCAAGGCTGGAGCTTCCGATGTGACCAAAGGCGAGCTATCGCATGAAGGATATCGGGAAGTGGCGCGGGAACTAGTCAAGCGCTTCGGATTTGAGAAGGTGGCCATTACGCTCAGAGAGAGCCTGTCCGCCTCGGACAACAACTGGTCGGGAATGCTCTATGACGGCGCCCAGTTCTACCTATCGCGCAGATACCAAGTCCACATTGTAGACAGGGTGGGAGGCGGAGACTCGTTCGGAGGAGCTTTAGTCTACGCGCTGCTTGAGGACATGCCCGGCCAGCAGGCGGTGGACTTCGCCGCAGCCGCCTCATGTCTCAAGCACAGCATAATCGGCGACTTCAACCTGGTCGGCCCATCGGAGGTACAGATTCTTGCCGGCGGGGATGCGTCCGGCAGGGTTCAGAGATAGATATCGCTACTTAAGCATCCGCGGAAGGAGTAAGCGTCATGGCAGTCGGCCTCAAGCACTATGACCTCATGATACCCGGCCCGATAGCAGTAGACGGAGAGGTCTTGAGGGAGATGGCCTCTCCCATAGTTGCGCACTATGGTCCGGAATGGTCCGCCCTGTTCAACGATACAGTAGCATTGGCAAAACAGGTGTTTCGCACCGATGATGAGTTGTTCATTATGCCCGGTTCCGGCCACATGGGCGTTGAGGCGGGTTTGGCCAGTCTCATTGCCCCTGGCGAGGAAGCAATTATAGTGGATAATGGCCACTTTGGTCACAGGGCACTTGAGCTGGCACAGTCACATGGCGCGTGCGTGCGGGCAATCAATGTGGAATGGGGCGAAGCTGTACGCCCCTCTCAGGTAGAGCAGGCCATAGCGGAGTACCCCAGCGCGCGCGTGGTAGTAATGGTGCAGAGTGAGACATCTACAGGTCTGGCCAACCCTGTTCGGGAAGTGGCGCAGGTGTGCCGGGACCGCGATCGGATTCTCATGGTCGATGGAGTATCGTCAGTAGGCGGAATGGACATCCGAGTTGATGAGTGGGACATCGATGTGTGCGTTGCCGCGTCTCAGAAATGCCTCGGGGCCCCTCCGGGACTCGTCCTAGTATCAGTGAGCGAAAGGGCATTCGCTCATATGCGGTCTCGGAAGGAACCCATCATGGGCTGGGCGATGAACCTCCTCAGGTGGAAAGAGCACGCTGACGCCGGACGCGATGCGCAACCATACTACGTGACCATGGCCGTGAACAACGTGCTGGCTCTGAGAAAGGCTCTGCAGTTGATGCTGGATGAAGGTCTGGATGCCAGGTTCAGGAGGCACAGGGATGCAGGACAAGCCTTCCGCGATGGGCTGAGGAAGGTGGGGCTGGAACCCATTGGCCGCGACGACCAGGCGTCCGGCACTGTGGGTGTCTTCTGGGTTCCCGGAGGCTATGTGGATCGCGATGTGATCGCGTATGTGCGCGATGTCTTCGGGATTCAAATTGCGGGCGGTCTGGGCAGGTGGGCCGGAAGAGCGGTTCGCGTGGGCCACATGGGTACGAGCGCCCACATGTCGAGGATCGTCCCGGTACTCTACGCACTGGATCAGTGGCTCAAGTCCACCAGGCAGACGTCCGGCGGGCGGGCCATGAGGTAGATGTGAAGGAGAATGGCAGGCTATGGTGTTGAAGAAGGCAAGTGAGATAGGCGCCGGCGGTTCATGGCGCCGCATGCCTGACAGTGCGCTGGGGTGGCCGAGCGAGCAGAAGACGGCATGGGCTGTCGGGGTATTCTCCTGCCACGCGGAGGACGCAGATGTTGAGATCAAACACATCAATGTGGACAAGGCGGACAAGACCTACGAGCGGCTGGAGATTCACGATCTGAGCCCGCAGGTCTATGCCGTGGTAAATGGGAGTGTGGCAGTCCCGGTGGCTGATGAACCCCAAGCTTCTGCCGTGGAGTTCATCAGGGTCGATGCCGGGGAAGCTATCATCGTCAGCAGCAACGTGTGGCATGGAGGCGCTGTGGGGGTAAACCTGCCCGCCTCAGTCATCGTAGTCCTCAGAAAAGGGACAACTGAGCGCGACACAGAGAAAAAGGCTCTCGATACACCTGTGAAGTTTGGCTCTTAGCACCACGATACGCAGTCTTGCAACGCAGCAATGTATGATGTTGTCCGGAGTGCGTACGTTCACCTGTGGGTGGCGTACGCACTTTGGCGTTGCTTGACGGGACGCTGCCGACACAGCAGATACTCGGATAGAGGATTGTGTATTCCCGCCAAAGAATTTATGATAGTTAGGGTCTGCAGCAGCAGGTGTTGCGGCGGCTGCTCTCGACCGAAAGACCGCTAAGGAGCACGGTAGATAGATGGAGTATTTCGCGATCGCGGCGATACTAGCTTCCGGGATGGTTTTGTCAGGTATCGGGGTCTATATGTTGCTAGAAAGCAGACGAGGGCAGAACTTGTGGTTCGCCGGGTTCGCGCTCGCAGCGGCCGTGCATGCCTTTGGGTATGCTTTTGAGCTGACTGCCAGCACTTTGGAAATGGCTTTTGCGTTCATCCGAGTAGAATATGTGGGCATTGCACTCCAGCCCTTTTTCGGAATTATGGCAACGCTCGAGTTCACCGGGGACGATGCGCGGTTCGACAAGCGAATAGCATGGGGAATGCTGTGCCTGTCAGTGTTGACTGTAACACTGGTGCACACAAACAATTTCCATCACCTGTACTATACTGGTCTTGATCTCAGCCGGGCGGGCGCCTTTACCATAGTGCGTGTGATGCCCGGCATATGGTACTGGGTATTCGTAGCCTACGTTGAACTCTGCTTCGCAGTGGGCATCATAGCTCTGGTCCGGGCGATGAAGAAGGCGCCGCCTGACTTGAAACCGCAGTATCGAGCGTATCTCGCAGGTTTCCTGGCACCGGCGATCGGCGGTCATCTCTACTTGCTGGGGCTCAGTCCCCATGACATGGATCTGGCTCCATGTTATATGCTGGTCATGAGTATGCTCATACTCCATGGGCTCAGCAGCAATCGGCTTTTCAACGTGATCCCATTGGCTCAACGCCGCGTGATAGACAGCATGAACGATGTTGTCATCATAGTCAGCGAGGACAACCGGATCATTGACCATAACCCTTCCCTGCAGCGGCTGTTTCCGTGCGATAGTCACGACTACCTGGGCGAGCGCCTGTCCGCAGTGTTCTATGACTATCCTGAACTCCTTGAGCTCGTGGCGACCAGTTCGGATGGCTGCGTGAACATCGCGTTGAAAGGCGATTCGGGCCGCTCCTTTCGGGCAAGCGTCAACACCATTCTGGGCAGACGCGACAGGCTTTTGGCGAAGTACCTTATCATGACCGACATAACCAACGAGATGAGAATGGTGTATTCCATGAAAAGGCTCGCCAATCTCGACTCGCTCACCCAGATTGCGAATCGTCGTTCGCTTTTCTCCCAGATGAAGGAGATGAAACGGCGGTGTGAGAGCGGCGTGCCTGTGTGCGCAATCATGATTGATATCGATGACTTCAAGTCGGTCAATGACGCGTATGGGCACGCAGCTGGCGATGCGGTGCTCCGGCAGGTCGCTTCGTTGCTGAAAGAAGGCATACGGAGTCAGGACATCCTTGCGCGCTACGGCGGCGAGGAGTTTCTCGTAATCGCTTCAGGCATGACGCTTGATAACGGACTGGCATTGGCGGAAAGGCTGCGCAAGACGATGTGCAATACTGAGATAATCTACGAAGGCAGTATGATCCGAATCACCGCAAGCGTGGGCGTGGCTGAAGCGGCGGTCGGCCCCGGCTTTGACGCCAAGCGCCTTATAGCCGACTGCGATACTGCGCTCTATGATGCGAAGGAATCAGGAAAAAACCAAGTGCGAGCTCAGAATCGATACCAACAGGGCGCCCCCTTGGGGGGACAATAGGGAATCAGGCGCAAATCCTGCCGACTATACGTATACGCCGCAGCTTCGGCGTCCATCTGCTCCAGGCTGAGCCAGGCAAGCGTGCAACGCGAATTCCTTAGACTGGCGGAGGTGGCAAGATGTCCGAGATCGCCGATATCAGCGCAAGGATCAGCAAGAAGACCTTCTTGTGGGCAGCTGTGATTCTTCTATGTCTCTTGGTACTGTCGGGGATACTGACACGCGTGATACCTACAGGGAGCTACTTGAGGAGCACCGTGGACGGAAAAGTCGTGATCGATGTCAACTCGTTTGAGTACACCCAGCTCTCTCCTCTTGCCTACAGCCTAGGATGGGATGCCCTCACCGCCTTAGGCATGTCCGTCTTGGCCATGGGATTCGGTTTCGCCGCAGGGCTCACCAATCCGTTCACAATCGCTCGCGGTGAGTATCGTCTGCGCGGAGCTCGCCGGGCATTTCTTCAGAGGCCTCATAGGCATATCGCCGGGAGCGCTGCTCACCCTGATGGCGGCGGGGGTGAAGCACCTGATATCCACGTCCGGGATTTTGGACACCATCATCTTTGCAGCCGCGAACAGAATCGAGGGCATGCCGCCTTTCTTCGCGTCCATAATGGTCTACATACTCGCCCTGTTCATGAATTTCTTCATAACCTCCGCATCGGCCAAATCCCTGATCATGATGCCGATACTCGCTCCGCTGTCCGACATCGTCGGGCTCACGCGACAGGTCACATGCCTTGCATTCCAGTTTGGAGATGGGTTCAGCAACGAGATCTATCCGACCAATCCGATAACTCTGATATCTATCGGACTGGCGGGCGTGAGCTATCCCAAATGGTTCAAATGGACGATATGGCTGCAACTCGCGGTGCTCGCTGTCACTGTGGGGTTCCTGTCTATTGCAGTGGCCATAGGCTTGGGGCCCATATAGCCGAGCAGGCCTTCCAAGACTCATGAGAAAGGACGGTGCAAGTCAATGGGATGCGCCCCGAAACTCGCGGGACTTGAGTTCGAAGTCACGATCAATGTAGACGAATATGGAGTTCCCCACATTTTCGCAAACAATGAACACGACATGTTCATGGCGCAGGGCTACATGACCGCCCGCGACCGTCTTGTCCAGATGGAGCTGACTCGCAGACGAGGCAAGGGCAGGCTTGCGGAGATAATGGGCCCCAAACAGATCGGGTCCGACTGGCGTGTGCTGACGCTGGGGATTCTGAGGACAGCCCAGGCTCAGCTGGACAGTTACCGCAGGGAGAACTCCCCGATGCTCGATGTATTGCGAACCTATGCAGACGGGGTTAACGCCTGGATCGAGCAGGCTCGCGCCGGAAATGCCCTGCCTGCGTTCTTCAAGATGATGGGCTATGAGCCTGAGCCCTGGACGGCGCTGGATTCCCTGGTGATGCAGGGCATGGTCACCGAGAACCTGGCCTTTCAGACTGGCCAACTCGAACGGGCCGCCATCGCCGAACGGCTGGGGAAGGAAAGAGCCGACCAGCTGATGCCGGAGATGTACGTGAACCCGCAGACCCCCTGGGCTCCGGGTCCGTATGCGATCGATGCGCCGGTCGATACGGAAACACTGCTCGACGCATTGATATACTTCGGACCCGATCAGGGCGTAGGCGGCCTTGTCGCGAATCCGCCGCAGGGCGCGCCGCCCAATGCGATGGGCTGCGACTGCGAATACTCGGGTCCGAGCGTGGGTCCGGACGCGGGTGGGAGTCCCGGGGCGGCCGGGGCGGCCGGCAGCTCCGAAGCTGGGAGTAAGCCCAAAGTTCACG
The DNA here is from genome assembly GCA_964471415.1 of uncultured Clostridia bacterium. Taxonomy (GTDB): domain Bacteria; phylum Bacillota; class DTU025; order DTU025; family DTU025; genus UBA5389. The sequence goes on from CAYYHF010000032.1 coordinate 14,015, forward strand.
GCTGCTCCAGTGTCGATGGCTGCTCGGGCGCCGGCGGCGACTGCGATGCATGGAGTGCGATGTCTGTTCAGGACCACTCCCACCCACACCTGGGCAACAGCAACAACTGGGTGGTAGGCGGAGCTCTGACGGACACTGGGAGGCCGTGCCTTGCGGGCGATCCGCATCTGGGCTTGACCATCCCCTCCATATGGCATGAGGTCCATCTCAAGTGCCCCACGATCCACGTCTACGGAGTGATATTCCCCGGGATTCCCGGGGTCATGATCGGGCATAACGAGAAGGTCGCCTGGAGCCCGACTAACGGCCAGAACGTGCAGGCCTTCTATTACTTGGAGAAAGTGGATCCCACCCGTCCGGATTACTACTATCATAATGGCCGGTGGGTCAAGTTCGGCGAGTACCGCGTCACAATCCCGGTCAGAGGACAGTCCCCCAAACAGGTCTCCATACCCTGGACCGTTCACGGACCGGTGATCGACAGATGTCTTCCCAAGATGCCGCCGATGCCGCATGGGGCCGTGGTCTCCCTTGCGTACACGGGGAACCTTCTGTCCGACCTGATGCGGGCTCTATACGAATTGGACAAGGCCCAAAACGCCGACGATGTAGAGCAGGCGCTTTCGCATTGGGGAAGCCCAGTTCAGAACTTCGCGTACGCCGCATCGGACGGGGACTTCGGGATAATATCCGCAGGGTACTTCCCGGTCCCAAAATCCGGCAATCCCTGGGAACTGCTTCCCGGGACAGGCGAGGCCGACTGGGCGGGCTTCATCCCGCAGGGCAGGACGCCCGAAATACGCAACCCCGAGTGGGGCTATGCGACCTCGTCCAACGAACGTCAGGTGGGCCCGGATTACCCCTATGCCATAGGGTCCAGCGACAACCGATTCTGCGCCGGCTGGAGAAGCCGCGCCATTAACGAGTTCCTGAAAGACTCCGCCAACCATCCGCTGACCATGGAGAGCATTGCGGGACTTCAGGCGTGCAACCTCGATAGCCTGGCAGCGCAGGTGGCGCCGGTGCTCACAAGGGTGGTGCGAGGCGCGCCTCCTGTGTCTCGCGAGGCCACCGCCGCTGCAGAGATTCTGGAGCAGTGGGATTTCGTGATGCGAAAGGAGCAGGCCGCCCCGGCGATATGGGACACGTTCTTGGCGTGCTACTTCAAGAATCTGTTCGAGCCGTGGTGGCGATGGTCGGGCCTGTCGGAT
>CAYYHF010000033.1:0-15177 GCA_964471415.1 uncultured Clostridia bacterium
ATCATATATGCAGTGCGATGACGGGGAGGAGTAGCGGGGTCACGCCCGAAGAGAGGGACGCTCACCGGGTGCAAGGCGTCCTGGCCCATGTTCTCGTGAATGTCGCCCCTGAGCTGCCTGGCCCAAATCATCGGCCGCCACGTCTACAGCCAAGCGTGAGCTGTAGCTCGCGGGCCGGCGGGAGTAAGCCTGGCCGGGATCAGCCCGTTACAGCTGCTGAGATCGACGCGGGCGATGCGAATCGTCCTGCCGAGAACAAAGGTGGTACCGCGAAGTCAAGCCTCCTTCGCCCTTTGATGGGCAGGGAGGCTTTATGTATCTATTTCATTATTGCAGCTGCTCCGGGCAGCCTGCAGAGAGGTGGGATCGGATATGGGAAAGAACGACACAAGGGCTGCGGCCGCCGGATCGGGTATGCCTGACGGACGGGCCATTGCCGATGCGCAGGCCATCGCGGAAATGCCGACTGCGTCCGACATACCGACCACGTATGATCCAAAACAGATTGAGGAGCGTATCTACCAATTTTGGCTGGACGGAGGCTACTTCCACGCAGAGCCGGATCCCGACCCTGAGCGTGAGCATTTCGTGATCATGATGCCGCCGCCCAACATTACCGGGACGCTCCATATCGGCCATGCCCTCGACTCCGCTATTCAGGATATCCTGATCAGGTCCAAGCGAATGCAGGGCGCCAATGCCTGCTGGATTCCAGGCACCGATCACGCAAGCATAGCCACTGAGGCCAAAGTAGTGGCGAGCTTGGCAAAACAGGGTCTCACCAAGGGCGATGTGGGCCGCGATGGCTTCCTCAAGATCGCCTGGGATTGGAAGGAGAAGCACGGCGGTGAAATCGTGGAACAGCAGAAGAAGCTGGGCGCCTCATGCGACTGGGAGCGGGCCCGGTTCACAATGGACCCGGTCTGTTCGCGAGCGGTGCGCGAGGTATTCGTGCATCTGTTCGAAAAGGGCCTGATCTATCGGGGCGAGCGCATGGTCAACTGGTGCACCGACTGCGGCACATCTTTATCGGATGTGGAAGTGGAGCATGAAGACGAGGAGTCGTCCCTTTGGTATCTGCGCTACCCGCTGGCTGATGGAAGCGGACATGTAACCGTGGCTACCACGCGACCCGAGACTATGCTGGGCGACACAGCTGTCGCGGTGAACCCCAAGGACCCGCGATACGCGGCCTTGATCGGCAAGAGCGCCATGCTGCCCATCATGAACCGGGAGATTCCGATTGTGGCCGATGAACACGTTGACCCGGCGTTCGGAACGGGAGCTGTCAAGGTGACACCGGCCCACGATCCCAATGACCTCGACATCGCGCATCGCCACGGCCTTGAGTCGGTCAGCGTGATCGGCCCGGATGGCCGCATGACCGAGCAGGCCGGGGAGTATGTAGGCCAGACCTGCGAGGAGTGCAGGCTCGCGGTGGCGGCCTGGTTTGAGTCGGCCGGCCTGCTTGAACGGACCGAGAGCTACACCCATGCGGTTGGGCACTGTCAGAGGTGTGGAACAGTGGTGGAACCTCTGGTGTCGCTGCAGTGGTTTGTGAATATGGAACCCTTGGCCAAACCTGCAATCGAGGCTGTCAAGAACGGCAGTGTCCGCTTTGTGCCGGAGCGGTTCACCAAGACATATCTCAACTGGATGGAGAATGTGCGAGACTGGTGCATCTCAAGGCAGCTGTGGTGGGGGCATCGCATACCCGTCTGGTACTGCCAAGACTGCGGACACATGTTCGCCTCCCGCGAGGATGCTGAGGCCTGCCCCAAGTGCGGCGGGCGCGCGGAGCAGGATCCGGACGTGCTGGACACCTGGTTCAGCTCGGCGCTGTGGACTTTCTCCACCATGGGCTGGCCGGATGAAACGCCCGAGCTTGCGGCCTGGCACCCAACATCGGTGCTAGTTACCGGTTACGACATCATCTTCTTCTGGGTGGCCAGGATGATTTTCACGGCCCTGGAGTTCATGGGCGAGAAACCCTTCTCCGATGTGTTGCTGCACGGCCTGATCAGAAACGCGGATGGGTCCAAGATGAGCAGGTCCAAGGGGACCGGCGTCAATCCGCTGGACATCATCGAGGAGTTCGGATCGGACACGTTGAGGTTCACTCTGATCACCGGCAATACCCCCGGAAACGACATCAGGTGGCGTCCGGAGAAGGTGGAGGCCTCGCGCAACTTCTGCAACAAGATATGGAACGCCAGCCGATTCGTCATGATGAACCTGGGCGACTTCGAGGCGCCGAGAGGCGGCGAGCTTCCGTCCGACCTGCAGCTTGAGTTGGCCGACAGGTGGATCTTGTCCCGCTTCAATCGGGTAGCCGGGCAGATCACGCAGCAGCTGGGCAGATACGATCTGGGCGAGGCGGCCCGGACTATCTACGACTTCATCTGGGGCGAGTACTGCGACTGGTATATCGAGATCGCCAAGCGCCGACTCTACGACGAGGGCGATGCTGCTGGACGCCGAGCCGCGCAGAACGTGCTTTGGAAGGTGCTGGACGGAGCGCTCAAGCTGCTCCATCCGTTCATGCCCTTCATAACCGAGGGCATATGGCAGCACCTGCCCCACGAGGGTGAGACTATCATGACGCAGGCATGGCCGCGCGCGGACGAAGCCGCGCTCGATCCTGCAGCCGAGGCGGAGATGGGGATGATCATGGAGACTGTGCGCGCCGTCAGGAACGTGCGGGCCGAGTTCGAGGTGGCCCCGTCCCGAAAGGTGGACGCGATTTTCCACGCAGACGGCGATGCGGCCCAGACTGTCCGCTGCAACATGGAGATGCTGGCGCACTTGGCCGGACTGGCCGAGGTGGAGCTGGAGGCGTCCGCGGCGCCCAAGCCCGAGAAGGCCGCGGCCGCCGTGGCGCCGGGTGTTGAGGTCTATCTGCCGTTGGCCGGCATGATTGATATAGGCAAGGAGGCGGAGCGACTCCGCCGCGAGCTCGCCGGTATGCAGGCGGAGGCCGCGAAGGTCCGGGCCAAGCTGTGCAATGAATCGTTCGTGTCTAAGGCCCCAGCTCACGTTGTCCAGAAACAGCGCGACAGGCTCGCCGATATCCAGGACCAGCTGTCCAAGGTAGAGGCACGCGTGGCGCAGCTGGAGTCGTAGATGGACGCGCTTGCCGAGCGGCTGAGGCGGCTGGACGCCGCTTTGGCCCAGATGTACGGGCCCAAGCCTTGGGATCCGCACGGCGACCCTGTGGGCGAACTGGTGCACATCATACTCACGCAGAACACATCGGACGCCAACTCCGACCGCACCTACGCGGCGCTCAGGGCGGCCTATCCCACATGGGAAGAGCTTGCCTTAGCGCCGCCGTCCGATATCGCCGATGTGATTCGCATGGGCGGGCTGGCCGACATCAAGGCCGTGCGCATTGTGAACGCCCTTGGGCAGATCAGGTCGGATTTCGGTTCCATCAGCCTTACGGACTTGGACGGCATGGAAAAGACAGACGCGTTCGACTATCTCACGTCTCTGCCCGGCGTGGGCCCCAAGACCGCCGCGTGCGTACTTCTGTTTGCGCTGGGGCGACCGGTCTTCCCCGTGGACACCCACGTCCATCGTGTCAGCAACCGTCTGGGCCTTGTGACCACGTCCAGTCCCGCTGCTACCCAGGCCTTGCTGATGCCGGAAGTGGCGGACGATATCGTCTACCAATTGCATATGAACATGGTGACTCACGGGCGCAGGACGTGCAAGGCGGGGCGTCCGGCGTGCGAGGGGTGTCTTTTGCAGCCGGAGTGTGAGTGGGCGTTCGGCCTGACAGTGTAGGTGATGATGTGAATGAACTATGAAGAGGCCATGCAGTACCTGGCAAGTCTGTCCAGGTTCGGGGTGAAGCCCGGGCTTGAGCGCGCCGATGCGCTGCTTGAGTCCATGGGCCGACCTGAACGGCGGATGAGGCATGTCCACATAGCCGGCACCAACGGCAAGGGGTCAACGGCGGTGATGATCGATGCAGTACTGCGGGCGGCGGGCTACAGGACGGGCCTGTTCACCTCGCCCCATCTGCAGCGCTACACGGAGCGCATTCGTGTGGACGGGGAGGAGATACCCCGCGAGGAGCTGGCTGCGCTCATCACATCGATGGCGCCTACTGTGCATCGCCTGGCCGGCGATGCGTCAATCGGATCGCCCACGGAATTCGAGGTGGCCACGGCAGCCTGCTTTGAGTGGTTCGCCGCCCGCCAGGTGGAGATCGCCGTGGTCGAGGTGGGACTGGGGGGCAGGTACGATTCGACCAACGTGATCACGCCTGAGGTCTCGGTGATAACCCACATAGCCATGGACCATATGGACAAGCTGGGGAACAGCCTGGGCGAGATCGCATTGGACAAGGCAGGCATAATCAAGCCCGGCGTGCCTGTTGTGACGGGCCCTCAGGAGCCCGAGGCGATGGCGGTGTTGGAGGCTGCGGCGCTGCGTGCGCCGGCTCCGCTCGCCGTGGTGGGCAGGGATGTTCGTTTCGATGTCGTATCAATCGACATGAAAGGGACTACTGTCGACATGGATCTGCCTCATTTCGGCTGCGTTCGAGCCCGGACCGGTCTGATCGGCGCGCACCAGGCCGCCAATTGCGCCGTGGCCGCAACGGCCCTGGGAGCGCTGGAGGCAACGATCTCGCGCGATGATCTGGCGAGAGGCCTGGCGATGACGGTCAACCCCGGCAGGTTCGAGGTAGTCCGGCGCGAACCGTTTCCGGTGATCCTAGACGGCGCGCATAACCCCGATGGCGCTAGGGCGCTTGCGGCCACCATCGAGCGGGTCTTGCCGGGCATGCGGCCTAGAGTCTTGGTGGCGGCCTGTTCTGGCGATAAGCACATCGATGAGATGATGCATATCCTGGCGCCTTGCTTCGATGTGGTGGTGGCCACGGCCGCCGCGCATACTCGAGCGGGCGCAGCCGATCCAGAAGCCTTGGCGGCCGCCGCGCGGGCAGCGTGGGGGGCTACCGGGCGGGAGGCGCATGTTGCGATGCCGGCGCGCGATGCGGTCCGGCTGGGACTGGGGATCGCCGACCAAAAGCAGGCTGCTGCAATGGTGGTTGCAGGATCATTGTATCTAGTTGGCGAAGTACGCGGTATCTGGACAAATTGATCGGAGGACTATGAAGACTATATGCGACATGCAGAGCGGATAATGCAGACCATGGACCAGTTTACCAGGTCCAGAGTGACGATACTCGTTGGGGCGTTCGGTTCAGGCAAGACGGAACTCGCGGTCAATTTGGCTATTCGCATGGCGGGCGCCGCCGACAACGGCCGGGCGACTCTGGCCGATGTGGATATCCTGAAACCTATGTTTCGATCGCGGGATCTTCGTCGGCAGCTCGCGACGAAGGGTGTCCGGGTGGTGTCGAGCGTGGAGGAGTATGAGGCGGCCGATGTGCCGGCGCTGTCGCCCGCGATATACGGGGCGATTGAGGACGAGTCTATGCCGCTGGTGATGGATGTGGGCGGCGATGACGATGGAGCGCGCGCGCTGGGCAGATTCCGAGCCGACCTGGAGCGGGCAGGATACGATATGCTGTATGTAGTGAATACACTCCGTCCATTCTCGTCGACGCCGGAGGAGATAATCGACATGCTCTCCGCGGTGGAGAGCGCATCTCGTCTTAAGTGCGCTGCCCTGGTGTCCAACGCCAACTTGGGCGCGGCGAGTTCGGCGGAGGAGATCTCAGGGGGGCTTGAGGTGGTCAGCCGAGTCTCCGAAAGACTCGGAATCCCGGTGCGGTTCTTCGTCGTGTCCCGGCAAGTGGCCCAGTCTCAGGGGGAATCGGTGGAACGCATCGCGCGCGATGCGCAGATTCCGGCCTTTGTCATAGATAGGCTGGTGCTGCCGCCCTGGGAACGGCCTGGCGAGGAATGAGCGCCGTTGGTCCGGAATAGATGTATCTACTGAGGCGGGGGCCATGCCGTGCCCCGCTGTGCACGATTGCAGGCTAGAAGGAAGGGATCTGTTATGCCGGTGAAGAGGTCGTCAGCAGGCGGCGCGCTTTCGTGGTTGGTCGTCCCGGTCTTGGTGGGTGCGCTCGCGGTCGGAGCTGGTTGGCTGCTCGGGCAGCAGTTCCTGACCTGGAAGAACCCCGACCGAGCTTCGTCTGCGAACACCGACTCGCAAGATACGGGTTACAGCTACTATCCGTGGAAGGACACAACGACAGACACATCGCAGCAACCAGCGTCCTCAGGCGCTGCCCAAACCCAGACCCAACCCGAGGCTGTGGGCGAGCCAAGAGTCGAAAGCCCGGTCATCGACCTGCCGATAAGCGCCATGCCGGCGACAACTCCGGCTGGCAGCTCCCCGGGTGGCGCTGTGGCAAGCAAGTTCTACAGAGTCCGGGTGGGGTCGTTCGCTACGCGCGAGGCTGCTATGGAGACGGCGATGGAGCTTGAGGCGCAGGGGCACCCGATCTATGTGACTGGCGGCGGACCGTGGTCGGTGCAGGTAGGAGCGTTTGCCAAGAGAGAAAACGCCATCGCGCTTTCAGACCGTCTTGCCAATCAGGGATATGATGTGACCATACACGAGTAGACAGGACGGTGCATGGACGATACAGCCCGGCCGGCGCGGCATCGCGCGCTGGCTGGCCGGCCGGGTCCGGTGTCGCGCAGTCGATGTACGCAACCGCTGCAGGCCGCTGATGGAGGCGAAGCCCATGAAGTTGGGAGACATTGCAAAGCTGATACGCGCCGATGTTATCTCAGGTGAGGACAAGCTATCCACATTGGATGTTCACACAGCTTGCGGCGCCGACCTGATGAGCGATGTATTGGCGTTCTGCCATGAGCGCACTCTGTTGCTCACCGGTCTCACCAGCCCCCAGGTTTTGAGGAGCGCTGAGGTGGCGGGGCTCTCGGGCATAGTGTTCGTTCGAGGTAAGAGGCCCGGCGACGATGTGGTGGAACTTGCGGAGGCATTGGGCATTCCGCTGCTCGCCACCGAGTTTCCTATGTTCGAGGCGTGCGGAATGCTGTTCGCGGCCGGCATAGGCGGTACTTACGAGCTTTCAAAGGCGAAGAGTCGCGATTCGGTGTCCGGCGCATCGTTCGGAGAGACACGCCCTTGACTGGCGTGGACGAGCCTGCCCTGGAGATGGAATTTGCGGTGACCCGTCACGACTTCGCTGCGGCAGGAGAGGCCGCCAGCCGGATCAAGCAGGTTCTGAGGCAGCTGGGCGTGGCGTCTGACCTGGCGCGGCGGGCCGCGGTGGCGGCCTACGAGGCCGAGATGAACCTGGTTATTCACTCGCACGGCGGGAAGATCGCGCTGAGGGTAGATTCGGAGCGCATAACCCTGGAGGCGCAGGATTCGGGCCCCGGCATACCCGACATAGAACTCGCTATGCGTGAGGGCTACTCCACCGCCTCCGATGAGGTACGGGAGATGGGATTCGGGGCAGGCATGGGCCTTCCCAATATCAAGCGATGTTCTGACTCCTTTAAGATCGATTCCGCTTGCGGGCGCGGCACCAAAGTCACGGCGGTCATCAACATGGCATAGCCCGGCCTGGGTCGTAGTGCGGGCCCGACCCTCTTGAGATTGTGCTTTGGAGGAGGCGGTGCGAAGTTGGAAAGCAGGTTTCACTCCGTCAAGCTCCTCGAGGACAAATGTAAGGGTTGCACGAACTGCATTAAGAGATGTCCCACCGAGGCTATCCGCGTGCGCGAAGGCAAAGCCGTTATCAACGCAGCGCTCTGCATAGACTGCGGCGAATGCGTGCGTACGTGCGAGAACCACGCCAAAGCCATCATTGCTAACTCCCTCGAGGATCTATCGGCGTTCGATTACAACATAGCTCTGCCCGCCCCTGCCCTGTATTCGCAGATCGGGAAGGCTTCCGGGCCGGATGAGGTGGTCTGGGCCCTAAAGCGCATCGGGTTCGACGCAGTGTGCGATGTGTCCTTCGGCGCCGATATCATCAGCGAGTGCACTCGCCGCTACATCCGCAAGACGGCCCACCCCAGGCCGCTCATATCCAGCGCGTGTCCGGCTGTGGTCCGCCTTGTGCAGGTCAGATTCCCAGGGCTCATACCCCATCTGGCCAGAATCGAGAGCCCCATGTACGCCGCCGCCCGCATCGCCAGGGCGCGCGTGGGCGCGGAGCTCAGAGTCCCCAACGAGCGGATCGGCGTGTTCTTCATATCTCCGTGCGCGGCCAAAGTCACCGCCATCATATCCCCCCTCGGCTCCGAGAAGTCCTTCGTGAACGGCGCTTTCGCTATCAGCGACATATACGGACGGCTCATGGCGAATATAGGATCCGGAGGCAGCGCCCGCCCCATCTACCGGGGCTCAGGCTTCGGTTTCGGCTGGGCGGTGGATGACGGGGAACTTCGAGCGCTGGGAGACGATGTGAAAGCGCTGGCGGTAGACGGAATTCACAACGTGATTGGTGTGCTGGAGGAGGCCGACAGCGGCAGACTTCAGCGTGTGGCCTACATCGAAGCGCTTGCGTGCCAGACAGGTTGCGTGGGTGGGCCTGCCAATGTAGAAAACCCCTTCGTTGCGCGGGTGCGCATGCAGAACGTGGCGGCGGGGATCAACTCAGGGGCGCTTCTGGATGCGCGCAGCCAGGCCCTGGAGATCATAGAGGAGTTCGGCGAGGAGTATTTCAGCATGCATGGGGCGATCCAGCCGCTTGCCGGCATGGAACTGGCCCAGTGCCTGGAGTCGGCCATAGCCCGCATGGGAGAATTGGAAAGGATCGTCGCGGAGCTGCCCGGCCTGGACTGCGGCGCGTGCGGATCTCCCACTTGCCGGACGCATGCTGAGGACGTTGTGTGCGGACGGGCAAGCGAGACGGATTGTGTGTTCAAACTGCGAGAGAGGATGCAGCGCATGGCGGAAGACCTGCTGCGCCTGGCCAGAATGGACTTGCCGTCGATGGCGAGGAGGGACGACAAATGACTGTGAGCGAGATCGCGAACGCGCTGGGGATGACGTGCGCGGCTGGGCGCGAGGCGATGGGACGCGAGGTCACGTCGGGCTATGCCTCGGATTTGCTCAGCGATGTTATGGGACATGCTCCAGAAGGAGCGATCTGGGTGACCGGCCAGATCCACCAGAATATCGTGGCAGTGGCGCTGCTGCTGAACCTATCGGCTGTGGTGATCGCCGGCGGACTGGCGCCGGCGGAGGACGCGCTTGCAAAAGCGGACGCCCGAAGCATGCCGATGCTGACAACGCCCATGTCCGCGTTCGAGACTGTGGGAAGACTGTATCGGCTGGGAGTGAGGGGAGAGGTCTAGCGATGCTCGGGGCCTGGGCCGCCGACCTGCACGTCCACACCTTTCTTTCGCCGTGCGCGTCCCGGGACATGAGCCCGGGCGCCGTTGTGAGGAGATGCCTCGAGGTCGGACTGGACATAGTAGCGATAGCCGACCATAACGCGTCCGGAAACGTGGCCCGGACTATAGCGGAGGCGGCCCAGGTAGGGTCGGGACTGGTCGTGATTGCGGGAATGGAAGTGTGCACCTGCGAAGAAGTGCACGTGCTGGCGCTCCTGCCCGACCTGGACACTATGGATCAGTGGGAAGCCGTAGTCAGGCGGGCGGTGATGCCGGGAGTGAATGCGCCTGAGATCTTCGGCGATCAATGGGTACAAGACGCGCGCACGGGCATGATCCTGCGCGACACTGCGCTGTTGGCCGCGCCGACCTCGCTTTCGCTAGAGGAGGTTGTGCAGAGCGTAACAGCTTTGGGCGGGGCGTGCGTCCCGGCCCACGTGGACAGACCGTCCTTTGGCATCATCGGTCAGCTGGGGTTTATCCCTGAAGGACTGGACCTGGCGGGCCTGGAGATCTCCCGCGCGATCAGCCGCGAGAAGGCCCTGCGTCGCCTGCCTGATATCTCCCGCTACGGCCTGATGTCATCGTCGGACGCGCATTCCCTGGACGAGATAGGCCTGGGATGCTCGCTGTTTTGGATTCGCGAACCCACCGTGGCCGAGATAGTCATGGCTCTTCGAGGGGTTGGCGGCAGACGGGTGGAGATCGAATGAGAGAGCTGTCTATGCACATTCTGGACATAGCGCAGAATTCCATCGCGGCCGGCGCGAAACTGGTGAGAATAGACGTAGTGGAGGACGCAACGGCCGACACCATGATGATCAGTGTGGCTGATGACGGCTCCGGAATGGATCCCGGCGCCGCACGGCAAATCCGCGACCCGTTCGTGACATCGCGGACTACCCGCCAGGTGGGGCTGGGGATCCCGCTGTTTGCAGCTGCTGCCGAGAGGTGCGGCGGGAATCTGGACATCGAGAGCGCCTTGGGTGCGGGTACTACTGTTCGGGCCATTTTCGGGCTGTCGCACATCGACCGCGCTCCCTTAGGCGATATGGCTGGCACGCTAATGGCACTTTCAGTCTGCAACCCTGACGTAGATTTCGTGTATAATCGTAAAAGAGGAGATTCATCCTTCCATTTCGATACGAGGGAAATCCGAGCCGAACTGGACGGCGTGCCCCTGTCCGATCCGGAGGTAGCGGCGTTCATACGCGACTATGTGGAGCAGGGCGAGAGGGGGCTGGGAGGGACTTCATGAAGCAAACCGGCATAGTGCAGCGTGTTCACGGGCCGTACGTTGATGTCCTGGTCAGCCGCCCGGACGCGTGCCATGGGTGCGGAGCGTGCAAACTGGCCGCAGATGGCCCGAGAACAGTCACCGCCAGGAATGAGGCGGGAGCCGTGGTAGGCGATGGAGTGGAGTTGGAGCTGTCGGGCGCGATGCTCATGCGCGCGGCGGGGCTGGCTTACGGAGTGCCGCTGGTCATGTTCATGCTGGGACTGCTGGCGGGCGAGCCCATCGCGCGGGGGATCGGGCTTGCCATCGGCTCATCGCTTGCTGCGGCCATTGCCGGGTTCATCTTCCTGGGGGCAGGTTACGGCATAGTTCATCTCTGTGATCGCTCGCTCGGGGTGGGCGCTTTCATGTCGGCGGCCGTTCGGGTGGTCGATCCCGCAAGCATGGAAGGCGCCGCCCGAGAGTGTGCAGCCCGGACACAGGCCGCCCCGGAGTGCGCCGAGTCAATGCGGCTCGATGGCTCGGAGGAGAACCGATGAGGAAAGAGAAGATTCCGGATGTAGTGGTGAGACGGCTTCCTCTTTACCTGCGGGCGGTGGAGGACTTCGACCGGAGGGAGCATGTTGTAGTGTCGTCGCAGGAACTCGGAGACTTCACAGGCCTCACTTCCGCCCAGGTCAGGAGGGATCTGACCCACTTCGGCGAGTTCGGGAAGCAGGGCATAGGTTACGATGTCAAGTTCCTGCGCGTGCAGCTTCGGGACATACTGAGGCTCACCACTGACGTGCGTATCGGCCTGGCTGGTCTGGGCAACCTGGGCAAGGCGCTGGTGCACTATCGTGCAGACGCGGACTCCAGTTCGAGGAGGAGGTTTCCGGTCTCGCGCGACAGACTTCGCATCGCGGCCGCGTTCGATGTGGACCCAGCCAAGGTGGGTACGGTCTATGCGGGCGTTCCTGTCTTTCACATCGACCAGCTGGCCGAGAAGGTGCAGGAGTGCGGCCTGAAAATCATGGTAAACGCTGTGCCTGCAGAGTATGCCCAGGAGGTCGTGGATCGCGTGGTTGCATCTGGTATTAGGTCGATTCTGAACTTCGCGCCGGTGACCCTGACAGTGCCTGATACTGTGAGGGTGCATTCGGCTGATCTCACGCTTGAGCTGCAGAGCTTGGCGTATTACGCAGAGTGATCGTGCGTACGTAAAAGGGGGTCCACAAGTTGTCGTCGCGTAAGTTGCAGGCGGTCATCCTTGTAGCTTTGGTGGTGGTGATCGCAGGAGCCGTGTCGGCGTCCATGCGGCAGGAGAAGTCGGAATACTGCGGTTCCTGCCACACGATGGCGCCATACTACGAATCGTGGAAGAAGTCGAGCCACGCTGATGTGGACTGCGTGGAATGCCACAGCGGGGGCGGAGTAGGCGGCTGGATTCAGCTCCGGCGCGACCTGGCTCGCATGGTCCGTGTGGACAGGTCCGGCGCTCAGCCTGATCTGGCTGTTGAGATCACCGACGAGTTCTGCCTGAGGTGCCACGCCAAGGCCCACAACATAAAGGAAGGCGAGACCCTGATCATACCGCACGGCCTACACGATGCGGCCGGGCTCGATTGCGCTTCCTGCCACGGCGGCATGGTTCACGGCGAGGCGGGCGAAGGGCCCGCCGGAATGAGCCACGACACGTGCTTGGCGTGTCACGAAGACATAATCGCGGACGAGGAGTCCTGCGTGAAGTGCCACAAGAGCATCGACCTGGCCGAGACAGCCAACATGATCATACCCCACGACATACACGACTTCATGTCGTGTGGATCCTGCCACGGTCCGCAGGCGCCGCCCGAGGCGCGCCGGGCTTTCCAGATGGGGCACGACCAGTGCGTCGAGTGTCACGATGACCTGATCGGCGATCCCGATTCCTGCGCTGCATGTCACAAGACGCCCGATGTGAGTGAAACGGCCGACCTCAGAATCCCGCACGGAATGCATGCGTCTGTCCCGTGCAGCCAGTGCCATGGGCCGCAGTTGCCGCCCGAGGCCAAGGCAGCCTATGCGATCACACACGACACCTGTCTGCCGTGTCACGAGGAAGAGATAGCGGATCCCGACAAGTGCAGCACATGTCATAAGACGCCCGAAGTTGAAGAGACGGCCGAGTTGAGGATCCCGCACGATGTGCACGCAGGCATAGAGTGCGGCGCGTGCCACGGGCCGCAGGCCCCGGCGTCCGCCAAGAAAGCCTGGGTGATCAGCCACGACACGTGCATAGCCTGCCATGAAGACGACATACGGGATCCCGCCGCGTGCCTTACATGCCACAAGACGTCCAGCGTGACCCAGACCAAGGCCTTGCGAATACCTCATGCGGTGCACGCCGATGTCTCGTGCGGCACATGCCACGGCCCGCAGGCCCCGGCGTCCGCCAAGAAAGCCTGGGTGATCAGCCACGATACATGCGATGCGTGCCATGAGGATTGGCTCAGCGACATCGATGCCTGCGAGGAGTGTCACAAAGTTCCGGCTATCGACGAGACCGACGAGATCCGGATACCGCACGCACTCCACAGCGACATGGTGTCATGCGGATTCTGCCACGGCCCGCAGGCCCCGGCGTCCGCCAAGAAAGCCTGGGTGATCAGCCACGATACATGCGATGCGTGCCATGAGGATTGGCTCAGCGACATCGATGCCTGCGAGGAGTGTCACAAAGTTCCGGCTATCGACGAGACCGACGAGATCCGGATACCGCACGCACTCCACAGCGACATGGTGTCATGCGGATTCTGCCACGGCCCGCAGGCCCCGGCAGATGCGAAGGACCAGTGGGAAATAGGTCACGACCTGTGTTCGAACTGCCACGACACCGACGACTACGATACGTGTGAGACGTGTCATAAGTGGTAGGGTGAGAGAACCTCACCGGTGAGATAGAGCGATGATATCGGTAATACGGCCTGCCCGGCGATCAGAGCCTGGCAGGCCATTTGGTGTTAGTTCCGCATCATGCAAACGGCCATGGAGCAGTGTGCAGTTGCGCATACTAGCGCAAACGTTGGATAGCGGTTCGCAGAGCGCCCAGAAGCGGTCAGCGTACCGGAAAGGACACTGCATGTGGATCATGTTATACATATAGACTGTGTCAAGGGCCATTCGCTGCTTCTGCCGGTGCGGTCGGTGGCATTTCGCTCGCTCAACTGTGGGCTCATATGCTACCATGTAGGAGACATGATCCGCTCGCTTGACGAGTGGCCCCATTGAAGCATATGGATATATGAGCCATGTGCTCGAGGCTAGATTGCCTTCCACTGCCTGCACTCGCGGGCGGTGGCCCCATTGAAGTCCAGCGCGCCACTAGCGGGTCGCCGAGTTCAAGTGAGCCGCGTGGACGGCGAACCCTCTGTTGAGGCGCTCAGGCACTGGCAAGCTCCAGATTCCTGGAGCTGACTGTTCACAACCCATCGGAACACCCCCAAGACGGCTTTCGGAGGCGATGGCGCATGGCTAACGATCAGACAAGGCGTGCCCAACGGCGTAATACGGTGTGGGTGGCGCTATTGGTGGTAGCAGCGGTTGTACTTGTGAGCGTGTACCACAACCGCCGTCAACAGCCAACCGCCGGCGATTTTCCGGCTCTGGGAGACGGCGCGTACGAGTTGCGCGTAGGGCCAGATCAATCGCTGCTGCTGTACAACAACGAACGGCAGCAGCCAGCGGTGGAGGGAATTCAGCGCTATCGACTTATCAATGGCCGTTTGTTTGCCCTGACCAACGCTTGCCTGGTCATAGTGGACCTTACAGATAAAACCATCACGTCCTACGCAGGCATTGAGGATGTGCCTGGCGATGTCTCCGATGTCTTCAGCCTCATGGAAGCAAGCGGTCAAACGACCCGAGATCAATGCAGTCCGGCCGGCTGACGATTCTGATGAGCGGCCTGGAAGGCCGCACCGTGGTACCTATCACAATCCCCATAACGAGCTGGGCAGGGCAGGCGATGCCGTGCCCGGGCCCTTCATGTGTCTTCCTGCGCCGAGAAGCAGGGCATGTATAGAGGGCAAAACCGGACCTACTCATCGGGCTCTTGCGTACATCTCGAAAAGTATTGCTACGAGATGAATACATCCGCGGCAAGTGCCTCCTAGGCTGGCCGGGAGATCTAGATGCCAGCTAGATGCGGCGACATGATGCGGGCAACGAGGACGATGCAGATGGGACGGATGGGCCAGACAACGCAATCGTAGGGTAGGGTGCGGGGGGGCGGGAAACATGGGCGATGCGGTGGGATGGACGCCCCCGACCGAGCGCGGCGCGGAGGCAGGGATCTGTCAAAGTCCTGCTCACTCTGGCTTCGGTCTGCGGCCAGGATTCAACGTCAAATGGCACCCACACATATCTCTCGGCGGCAGTCCCAGCCGGCAGTGGCGCAGATGGACATAGAGAAGGTTGGCTATGCCGCGGCATAGCCTTCCTTTCCCCCTTCCTCCCTTCGTCGTGTGATTGCGGGCTACGGTCATAGCTGCCCGCCGGCGCAAAAGGGACTGCGGCGCCCCGCCCTTTGTAGCTGGGGCTCACATATGGGGGGAACTGGCTGCAACCCGCGGGCGGCAACGGCGGTCGCGAACCTGTATCCTACGACCCAGC
>CAYYHF010000034.1:0-15144 GCA_964471415.1 uncultured Clostridia bacterium
GCTGACGGCCCGGCAGGTGGCCCGGCAGGCGGCGCTGACGACTCCGCTGCCGCCGACTCCGCTGCTGGATGAGCGGCCGGCTGAGGGGCTGGTTCCACAGGCGATGCAACGGCTGGCTCCGAGGTTGGCTTTCGCAATCTGGCCAGGGTCGTTTTCCAGTCTGAGGGCATCAGTTCGTCCAACCTCACGAGCTGCACGCCGGCAGCCGCGAGCTCAGGGATCATTCTAGCCAAAGCCCGCATCGTGGCCGGCCGCACGTGGCCTATGACCGCGGCTGTTCCACGCGACATCGCAAGGCGCGCTGCGGCCCTGATTTGGTCCACTACGTAATCCTCGTCGGCAATATGGTCGAGAAAGCGCGCGTTCTCGATCAGGGGCGCGCCCATATCCCGCGCCACTTGCGGCGCCGCTGAGTCGGGGGTGGTCCTGCTGTCGAAGAAGAAGAGGCCGCGGCTGAACAACTCATACATGATTGCGCTCATTGCGTCCCGGTCTTCAGTGACTTTGGATCCCATATGGTTGTTGACTCCCATGGCGTTCGGAACGATGGCCAGGTTCGCGCTGAGGACTTCCTTGATCTCATCCTCACCCATGCCGACCATTATGGCTCCGCGCCCAGGACGCTTCGCTGGGTCGTGCGGTTCCATAGGCTGATGCAAGAGCACGGCGAAACCATGCCGGCCTGCCCGGGTAGCCTCAGCCGTGGCGCGATTACCTTCAGGAAGCACAGCCACGGTGAGCGGAGCGTCTATCTGAAACAGCTGCTCAGTGCCGGCAGCGCCGTTACCTAGGTCATCGATGACAATGGCAAGTCTCGCCCCGGCCCGCGCAGCCGAACCCGATTCCGCCCCCGGCAGGGGCGCTTCCTTGGGCACATGCTTCTCAGGCTCACTGGGCTGATCGCCGCCCACCATGTCCTGATACACCACTCGGGGCGCTATCTCCGTCACAGACGATGCCGAAGCTACCGAGGTCGGCAAAGTTGTCTGCGATCCCGAACTGCCGACTAGCGCGTTGCCCGACTCAAGAGGCACCACAAGACGCACCGCTTCCAACGAATCGGTCAGCCCCTTGAGGCTACGGTCGCTGAAGCTGATAGTGTAGATCACGGCGCTTGGGGCTTCGGCTTGCGATGCCACCGTTGCCCCAGCCTTGCCCGCGGCGCGCGAAACCACGTATGTCAGCAGGTCCAGAGTCCCAGACCACTGCGGCGCGTCATACGTTGCCACAGTCCATCGCATGTAGACATCGCCTTTGCCGGACGGACGAATGTTCCGCTGAACTCCCGGCCTCGGCTGGATACCTGGATCAACTACGCCTGCGGTTTCTAGTTCCTTGACGACCGCCTTCGCCACTGCGTCAGACTTGTCGCAATAGTCGTGAATCGTCTTGCCGCCTTCATGCGATACGGCAGGCTTGTCGCTCCCGCATCCCGCCGCCACAACCGTGAGCACGGCAGTCACCACAAGCAGGAGCGTCAGCGCCGCGCGCGCCTTGGTCGGGCTTGGCTGCGACATACCTCGACTGGTCATCATCTTCGCTTCCTCCGATGGCCCCATCTGGCCTCAAGGCGCCGGATCAGACGAGACACGAGGCCGGCACCGGTGGAACGCACATCGGGGTAGTTGCCTTCCTGCGGCACCAGATGCAGCCCCAGTCCCTTCTGCGCGCCCCTGATCTGGACAGTCCGAGCCTTACCCGGCCGCCCGGGAAGCGCAGACCGTACATCCAACACAATGGCAGCGGGCGAAACGTCCAGCGCCTCCAGTATCTCGTCTACGGACGATACGGGCCGGCAGTTGACCGCCTCTATCACATCTCCCCGCCTCACGCCGGCATCCCAGGCAGGCGATCCCCGGGCCACATCGCCAACCATCACTCCGCTTCTGCCTGCGGGAACCTGGAAGGCCGGTTGCCGGCCTGTTTCGGCCGCACGCGAGATCCGCACCATCCATTCGTGACCAATCGGCGAAAACAGCGCAGCAGCCCACGATGCCCAGAGACGCGTTGACGACAGCACCGCCAGCGCCAGCAGGACCAGACTGTAAGCCGCGGACATGGCCGCCGACATCCGAGTCTTCTTGCGGGGAAGACGCGTGTAGGTCAGATCGCTGTAGCCAAGAATCGCCGTCAAGCCCACCAACGCATATACAGCCTGCATCCCATCGGGCGCCGGAGCAGCTGGCTTGATCAAGGGCCACCACCTTGGCATGGCCAGCACGTCAGGGAGAGTGGAGGAGATCGGGTAGTACAGCATCATGCCGACCGCGGCCGGCACCGGCCAGAACCGTTCCATCAGAAACGCGCCCGCGGGCCTGCCGTCAGGGGCGGAAACCAGCACCGGTATGGCACCGCGATCTCCCGCAGCCCAGATCAAGCCGGCCTCGATCAGATGCAGCACTCCCACCACTGAGGCGACTGATGCAACATCGAGGTCAGGCCAACCAAACAGCAGACTGCAAACGCACGCCAGGCCCGCAGCGTAAGAAAAGCAGACGAGGCGGGCATCCAGCATGGCCAGAGCCACCGCCGCCGCCACCATAAAACCCAGTCCCATCCGGTCTAGAGACGGGCCGAGCAGCACAAACAGCAGACTCCCCGCTATCCCACCCAAAAGTCCCTCTGCCAACGACTGCATAGTCCTAGTCAACGCCGATGGAGTTCGTGCGGTCCACTGTTTCTCCAGCGCCGCGAGGCGCCTGTACTGGTAGTATACTATGGCCATCACTGCCCAGAAGAGAAGCATCGTAGTAGGGTACGCAAGTACGTCTACGATGCTTCTCAGAATGATGGCCAGAAGAGTCATGCTGCGTTCCGCGCCGGCTGACCAGACTCGATCTGATCGTTCAGTATCTCCAGCGCCTTACGTAGCTGTGGGTCGAGGGCAGGGTCGATTCGCATCAGGTCCTCTGCAGTGGGCGGTCCATCCCCCTCGGCCTGTTCGCTCATCACTGCCTCCAGCTCTTCCGGGGTGAGAGCCTGCACCTGAACGTCTGGCTTGATAGGCGAGTCAGGAGTTATCTCTCTGCCGGCGGCTGTTAGGTAAATCTGCGTTGTCACTGCCAGTCCCGACCCGTCCGACAGCGGGAAGAGGGTCTGCACAAGCCCCTTGCCAAACGTGGGAACGCCGACGATGGTGGCGGATTTCGTATCCTGCAGCGCACCCGAGACTATCTCCGAAGCCGATGCTGTGTATTCATTCACCAGCACCACCATGGGGACATCTGTTATGCGCCGGCCCACTGTAAAGAGCGTCTTCCTCTGTCCGTCCCTACCGCGAACGTGCATGACGGCACCTGAAGGCATGAACTTGCTGGAGACCTCCACTGCCTGCGTTACCAGCCCGCCACCGTTATAGCGAAGATCCAGTATCAGCCCTTTCATTCCCTGCGCAAGCAGCTTGCCGACCTCTGTTTCGATCTCCTCGCCCGCCCTCTGCGAAAACGTTCGCAGTTCGATGTAGCCGATGCCCGAGGCGCGATCGAACATGTATCCACGGGTGGCGGGAGCGTCAATGATATCGCGCACGATCTCCACAGTGAAACGCCCGGCCGGATACCGCCGCTCGATGACCAGCGTCACGCTCGTGCCGGGCTCGCCTCTCATCATCGATACCGCGCCGTCAAGCGCCATCCCCTCGGTAGACACTCCGTCTATCTCCACGATGTGGTCGCCGGGCATCAACCCGGCCCTCATCCCCGGGGTGTTCTGGATCGGCGAGATGATAGTGATCTGCTCATCGCGTATGCCCACTAAAATGCCGATGCCCCCGAAGACTCCGGCTGAATCATCCCTGAGAGTCTGAAACTCCTTGGGGTTCATGTACCGCGTGTAGGGATCCCCCAGCACAGCCAGCATGCCGGGGACGGTCCCTTTCGACAGGTAACCCCCGACGAGGGACGATAGCGACACCGGCTTGTAAAACTCGCCCTTCACAAGGTACATGGCCTCAAGAGCCGTTCTGACATCGGCGAACTTGGCCTGGTTACTGTCGGCATCGCCCGGATTCACACCGTCCACCGAAGGCGCCGCTACGGCGAACGCAACCAACACAGCCAAAGCTATACCAAGCGCCGCGAGCCAGCCTGACCGGCTCAGACCGCGTCCGTTTCTGCCTTGTGACATTGCTACACACTCGCTTTCAGCAATCCATACATCGTATGCGCGATGGCACGGCTCATACCGCTCACCATGCTCCCGAGCTCAGACGCAGTTCTAGCGAGCGGGCAGCATGTTCATAGGGTTCTGAGGCGTGCCGTCCTGCCTAACCTCAAAGTGGAGATGGGGCCCTGTCGCAAAACCGGTAGACCCCACTCTACATATGATATCACCTTGAAGTACTGCTTTGCCAGCGCTCGTAGACAATGAACTGTTGTGTCCGTACAGCGTGGAAAGGCCCCCACCATGGTCGAGTATGACTGTGTTGCCATAGCCGTTGATCCACCCCGCCATCAGCACATACCCGTCTGCAACGGCCTTTACCGGCGTGCCGGTGCTGATAGCGATGTCAATGCCTGAGTGAAAGCGCCTGTCGCGGAATATGGGGTGGATGCGCCAGCCGAACGGCGATGAGATCCGTCCGCCGGTCACCGGCCATATGAACCTACCCGTCCACTTCGTAAGCTGGCCCGATTTCCCGAGTCGTTCCTGCATTTCCCGTATGACCCGCTCTAACTCGCGCGACTGCCGTTCTTCCTCCGCAAGCTCCTTCTCCCAGCGGGCCCTCTCGGCCTGCACGCGATCAAGATAGTAAGCTCGCTCGTCCATGGCCTGCTCCACTCGTTTCTTCTCGCTCGCGAGGCTGGCCGAGAGCAGAGCTATCTCCTTCTTAGAGGTCTCCAGGAGCGTCTGGCGCTGGGCGATGTCTTGCTTTCGCTCTTCCAGCGAATCCTTCTCCGCCCTCAATTGCAAGAAAACTTCAGCGTCCTGCCGCACGATCATCTTCGCAAACTCATACCGGGTAACGAAATCGGCGAAATCCTGCGAGCTGAAGAGCAGTTCCAGATAGGAACCGGGCCCCATCTTGTAGAGCTCAATCAGGCGTGCGTTAAGCCCTTCCAGGGAAGTCCGATAGCTTGAGGTCGCCTCGGCCAACTCCCGCTCTGCAGCGCGATGCTCGGCGTCTGCCTGCGCTAGCTGTTTCTCGGCGCTACTTAGCTTTCGGTTGGTCGCGCTGATGCTGGCCTGGAGCGTCTCCAGCTTGTCCTCGACCTTCTGCAGCGCAACCAGAGCGTTCTTTTCCTCTGTGCGATACTTCGACACGGTCTTCCTTATCTTATCGATCTGCGCCTGAATATTGCCGAGCTGATTCTTCTTGGCGGACAGCTCGCCGGCGTCAGGGCTTGCAAGCGCCGGACCATTGATGAGACCAAAGGTCGCCGCCAACAGAGCCAGCGCCGCCAACACCCCGAGCGAAGAGGATCTCACCGACTTCCGCTTCATGCGGCATACCCCCTACTAGGCCAAGCCACAGCCTCATACTCTCAGATAGCGCCGTACCGAAATCGCGCTTCCGGTCAGCCCCACCACAGCGCCGAACCCGACCATGGCCAGGGCAGCCGACTTCAGGCGAGCCGGATCGCTCACGATCTGAACGAATGACGCCGTCGATTTCACCCAGGCCGCGAGCCCCAAGTAGCCGACCGCGACAAGCGCCGTGGCAATAGCGGCCCCCACCAGCCCAATCACCAAGCCTTCAACCACGAACGGAAACAGGATGAACCCATCGGCGGCGCCGACCAGCTTCATTATCTCGATCTCCTTGCGCCTTGCGAACACCGACAGCTTGATGGTGTTCGATACTATCAGGCTCGCGCCCACCAGCACCAGGCACGCAACGGCCCCCGTAACGCCCCACAGAACTCGCAGAGCGCCCACAAGGTTGTCGACCCACTTGTGACCGTATATGATATCGGAAATGCCTGGCAGTTTGCGTATGCCGTTCACCACTGCCGCGGCGTCTTCAGCGCGCGCAATCGATACGTCGAACGAATCGGGCAGCGGATTGCGCTCGAGATCGCCCAGGAAGAAACCATCCTCGCCCATCTGAAGACTCAGGCGGTCGAGCGCCTCGTCCCGCGTCACATACTGGACTTTCTTCACTCCGGGCAACGCGCGTATGGCGTCTCTGATGCTGTCCTTGTCGATAGGAGCGCCATCCTGCGCAAGCAAGACCCGCAGCTGCACCTGCGACTGGAGCTGACCGCCGAAATGCATTAGGTTCGCCGTGAAAGCCGCCAGAACGCCCAGAACTACCATGCACGCCATCACGACTATCACGGAAACCAGCGCCGGCGTCCTCCTGATATTCCTGAAGGTTCGGCCGCCCAAGAGCGCTATCGTCCTAAGCTTCAAGGCAATACCCACCTCGCAGTTCATCGCGGACGACTACACCGTCTTCCAGATGTACCACGCGTCGCCTGAGTCGGTCCACAATGACCTGGTTGTGAGTGGCCATCATCACTGTCGTGCCGCGCAAGTTGATGTGGCACAGCAGGTTCATGATATCCATGGAAGTCTCCGGATCGAGATTGCCTGTGGGTTCGTCCGCGATGACTATCAAGGGATCGTTGACAATCGCGCGGGCGATCGCAACCCGCTGCTGCTCCCCTCCGGCAAGCTCGCCCGGCATGGCCTGCGCCTTGTGCGCCAGACCCACCATGTCCAGGGCCAGAGGCACTCGCTTTGCGATATCCCGGTGCGAACACTCGATCACTTCCATAGCAAACGCCACGTTGTCATAGACCGACCTGTCGGGCAACAGCTTGAAGTCTTGAAACACAACCCCTATGCGGCGCCGAAGCAGCGGCACATCGCGCCACCGCAGTCTGACGATGTTTCGACCGGCCACCCACACCTGACCCTCCGTGGGAACCATACCGCGGTATACCATCGCCAAGAGCGTGGATTTGCCGGCGCCGCTCGGGCCCACAACGAAAACGAACTCACCCTTATCTACTGAAAGGTTCACTCCCCGGAGCGCCTCGGTGCCGCCTGGGTACACCTTTGTAACTCCGTACATCTTGACCAAAGAAGCCCACCCCGTCTCAAGCAGGTCACATCATTCAAATGTTCTTCTCGACTGCCGCCGATTCCTGCTGCAACGGGATGGAAATCGAGGACATGCGCGCAACGACTCACGCGCGCTTCATCGAAACCGCCTTCAGGCACGCGCTGACTATGTCGCCTGCAGTGAGGCCGTAGGCCGTGAGCAACTCATCGGGTTTCCCCGACCTGCCGAACTGGTCGTGCACGCCCACTCGCACCACCGGCGCCGGATGCGACTCGCACACCGCTTCGCATACCGCCCCGCCCAGCCCGCCGATGATGGAGTGTTCTTCAGCCGTGACGATGGCGCCCGTTTCAGCCGCCGCCGACAGGACAGCATCGCGGTCGAGAGGCTTGATCGTCGCCATGTCGAGCACCCGTGCGCTGACGCCCTGCCCAGCAAGGTCCTGGGCTGCAGCCATCGCCTGCGATACCATGATCCCGCACGCGATTATGGTCACATCCCCGCCATCGCGCAGTGTTTCCGCCCGGCCTATAGCGAACTCGCGACCCTCCCCGTAGATCACGGGCACCGGGGCCCTGCCCAGCCTCATGTAGACCGGGCCGTCCAACGCAGCCGCGGCATTCACAGCCCAAGCCGTCTGGGCCGCGTCCGATGGCACAATCACTGTCATGTTGGGAATCGCTCTCATTAGGGCCACGTCTTCCACTGATTGGTGGGAGGCGCCGTCCTGGCCCACCGTCAATCCGGCGTGGCTCGCGCAGATCTTGACATTCAGCCGCGAGTAGCATACGGCGTTGCGTACCTGATCGAAAGCTCGGCCGCTCGCGAATACCGCGAAGGTGCTGGCGAACGCGATCTTGCCGGATGCGGCCAGCCCTGCTGCGGCGCCTATCATGTCCTGCTCAGCTATGCCCATCTGGATGAAGCGCTCAGGATGCCTCTTGGCGAACAGAATGGTCTTGGTAGACGCGGACAAATCAGCATCTAGCACCACTACATGGGGATTCACATCTCCTAGGCTCGCGAGGGCCCGACCGTAGGCGTCCCTGGTCGCGATCATCTCCGCCATCACGCTTCACCGCCTTCAAGCGGCGCATCCAGCTCGGCCAAGGCCGCCTGCACCTGGTCCGGCTTTGGCGCAGTGCCATGCCATCCCACTTGGTTTTCCATGAACGAGACTCCCTTTCCCTTGACCGTGCGGGCCACGATCACTGTAGGCCGACCCTGGACGCGCCGGGCCTCGGCCAGCGCAGCCATGATAGCCGACATGTCGTGCCCGTCTATCTCTATCACATGCCAGCCGAACGCGGCGAGCCTCTCGCCTATCCGCCCCATGGACTTGACCTCGGCAGTTGTTCCGTCTATCTGGAGGCGATTTGAATCCACGAAGGCCGCCAGATTGTCCAGCTTGCGGTGGGCAGCCGTCATCGCGGCCTCCCAGATCTGGCCTTCCTCCAGTTCGCCATCGCCCAGCATCACGTAGACGCGCCGCGGATCTCCATCCAGCTTGGCCGCTATAGCCATGCCGCACGCCGCCGACAACCCCTGGCCCAGCGAACCGGTGGACATCTCCACCCCGGGCGTGCTTCGCATGCTGGGATGGCCTTGGAGATGGCTGTCAATGCACCTCAGGGTCAGCAGATCCTCAATGGGGAAATACCCCGCCTCGGCCAGTGCCGCATAGAGCACCGGCGCCGCGTGTCCCTTGGAGAGCACAAACCGGTCGCGCTGGGGCCACCCAGGATCCTCCGGCCTGATATTCATCTCATTGAAGTAGAGCACTGTTACGATGTCGGCCGCCGACAGCGACCCGCCCGGATGCCCGGATCCCGCCGCGCCCACCATCCGGACCACGTGCTTTCGTATTTCACGTGCCCGAGCCGCGAGCTCCTCGGGGGTGCTGAGCACCTTGCGTCCCATTCAATCACCAGCTCCTTCCTGAACCGTTGCTTCGTCCACGACAGGCCTCTCCGATCACCTTCAGCATAAAGACTGGGAGAGCCGTCATCCGCTTGGCCCTGCGCGGCTCGGTAACGAGCCGGTAGAACCATTCAAGCCCCAGTTTTCGATAGACTATCGGAGCCCGTTTCACATTGCCCGATAACACATCGAACGAACCTCCAACGCCTATCCACACCGCGCTTCGCGCCGCATCGCGCACGCGCGCTATCCACTTCTCCTGCTTGCCCGCGCCCATGCCCACGAAGACAAAAGCGGGCGCGGCTTTGGCGATCCTCTCAAGTAAAAGCGGCTCCTCCGCTGCCGTGAAGTAGCCGTGGTCAGCGCCGACAACCTGCAACCCTGGGAACCTGCGCGTCATCGCATCGGCCGCCTCTTGCGCTACCTGCGGCTTCGCGCCCACGAAGTAGACAGACATCCCGCGCGCGGCAGTCTCCTCCATCAAGTTGACGGCCAACTCGATGCCGGGCACGCGTCCGCGCGGACGGTATCCCAAGATGCCCAGAGCCCGAACTACTCCAATCCCATCGGGCACAACCAGATCCGCCCCGCAGATCACGGATCTGAGAGCGTCATCGTCCGCGGCAGCCAGCGTCATCTCAGGGTTGAGAGTGATCACCTGGCCGCCGCGTCCGGAAGCGGCCATCCCAAGCGCCGCGTCTACGGCCTCTTTCATGCTCACGCAGTCCACCGGCACGCCTAGCACGCGCGCCCGCGTCTGCTTCGGCGCCCGCGGCCCTAGAACGGGCGACAGCGCAAGCTCGGCTGCCTCGCGCGCCTGTCTTCTCAGGTCCGGCACTTGCGACGACAGCGCGGCGCGGATCTCGTCCCGGCGCCGCCAAGCGTCCAGCACGACCCGGGCAAGCTCCTCAGGCGGAGCGTCTACCGAAACTACGTAGGCGTTGCCGATGCGCTGGGCCATCGCGCGCACCTTGGGGTCATAGTCGATGGCCACTGCGGGAACGCCTGCCGATGCCGCGAAAACCAGTGAATGAAGCCTCATGCCCACCACCAAATCCGCATGGGATATCACCGACAACGCTTGCCTTGGGGAATCGTGGAATGCGACTACCTCCGGACAGGCCCAACCGCCTGCTTCGCACATGTGCGCGATGCGATGTGCCATGTCAAGATCCGTCTCCGGCTGAAAGGCGAGCAGCACCACGCGCGCGCCTGTTTCGGCGGATACCCGCCCGATCACGCGGGCGTATCCCGCCTCCCTCCCATCATTACCTTGCCACGGCCTGAGCGCCAACATGATCAGGGGATGCTCCCTCGGCCACGGCAGATCATCGCCTCTATCTCGTGCGTTCTCCGGGCCCTCAGGATCCAGCGCAAACGCCGGGTCCGCGACTAGAACGGGCGCCGGCCTGTCCACGCCGATCTCGCGTAGCAGCTCCATCGATCCCGCATCGCGCAGGGTAATGACCGATGCTCGTCTCAGCGCGCAACAGGCAAGCCGGCGGGAGAGACGGGATCTCAGCGGACCAACGCCCTGGGCATACACCGATACGGGCTTGCCCAGGGCGTGCGCGAGCAGGATAAGACCTGCGTAATATGGAACCGAACCCCGCCCCGTCGCATCCTGAAGCAAGCTCCCCCCGCCGCTCACTAACAGGTCGGCTCGCCTGAGTTCGCGCACGATAGCGGAAATCGAAGTCCGCGGTATGGCATCAATACCGTACAGCGATTCAGTGCGCGCAGGGTTGCCCGAAAGGGCTACGCACTCGGCCTCTGGCGCGATATCCGAAAGCGCCTGGATGAACGCGGCCAATACCGCCTCATCCCCCAGATTCCCCATGCCGTGATAGCCCGAAACAACAATGCGCACGCCGGCGTCATCCTTCCCGGTTCGCGCTCTTTGGCGCGGTCGGCCGAAAGCAGCGCGATATGGCCGATATCGCGGCGGTGACCGCAGCCCCAATGACAAGTCCAAGGCCCGCTCCCATCAGCACCCTAATTAGGGTAACCGCAATCGGCGTATGCAGGTGCGCGAATGTATTAACCAACGAGATCTGGCCAATCACCGCCAGCGCGGCCAGAGGCAACAGCAAAGTGCGATCGCCCATCCAAGACAGTGCAGCGGCAAGGATGAAGGCTGGATGCCCCAGCAAAAACTCCTTGGTTCTGGGCCTGACAGGCAGGACCTTCTCAAGAGCGGTGCGCATCCACTGTTCCCAGGCGGGTACGCCCAGCGACAGTGCCGATGTATTGCCGGTGCGCACGATGTAGACTAGGCCCGCAGCGGCCAGGACGCCGATGATGAGCGCATGCCGTACCAGAATCGGCGAATCGAGAACCCTTCTTGCCGATGCCGCGAAGCTCTCGTCTTCGCGGCGAAACACGTACTTCCAATAGGCTATCAAGACGAACAGCATGGGCGCCGCGTGCATGAGTTTGACGCCCATGAACTGCTGGGCCTTGACCATGAAGGCAAGGCTGGTGAGACAGCCCGCCAGCATCAGCCCGCCGGCAAAAGAAAGCGCTATAGCGGCTAGGAACTTGATCGCGCAGGCGCGCATCCGTCCAGACCCTCTCCCGGGCAATGGAGAGAGCAGCACGAAAGCTGTGAGGGACGGAAAAGCTATTGCCGCGGCCAATGCCGCGGCCTGCTTTGCCAGGCCCACGTAGCCGAACGCGGACAACACGGCGAAACCGGCTGCGCCCACAGCCACAAGGCCTGCCGATACGGGAAGCGTAAGGCTCCAGACGGCATTGAGAAGCATGACGCAGCCTGCAGCCACGCCTACCACTACGATGAGCGTAGGAGCCAGCCCCGGGTCAGCCTGCTCCAGCGGACGCGCCGGGCCGACCGTGAAACCGGCTTTCTCCAACCCACCTGCAACAGAGCGTATGAAGGCCTCGTTCAGGTCGGTCAAGGAACGCTCATCTATCTGTCTCATGATGGGACGCATGTACATCACGCGTATGTTGCGCTCCCTGGCGGCCCTGACGTATCTGTCGGCCATGGTCTGAATGGAAAGCCCGCGATCTACCTCGCCCCGGGTGATGCTGTGCACACGCACTATGCCGTAGTCGGCTGCCTGCGCTATCCGACCAGAGCCGGCCTGCGTCTGAAACTCCACATCTGCGTAAAGCATACCGCTCTGGCTGAGAACGCGCGCAGTGGCCGCTGTGAGCGCGGGATAGCCCAGCACTTCAGGACCGGAGAAAATCGCCAGATCCGCTCTGGATGTGGGATCGCCCACACCAACCACCGAATCTATCCATTTTTCGGACACGCCTGGGTAGTTGGCAAACCTCACGGCAACGCGCAGACCGGCGGCTCGCGCCGCGGCTATCGCCTGCGACCTGATACCCAAGTTGATGCTGCGCGCCTCTTCCAGCGGCAGACCGATGATGAACGCGGTCGTCCCGTGGGACTGGACAACGCACAGCGATGGACCTCCCTGTAGCCGAAGGGGAAGGCGGTCGGCAAGAAACGCTTCTGCATCGGCGCCAAGCGGAACGACAACGCTACCGCCGCCAAAGAAGCCGGGCACATCGGATATCGCCGGCACAGGCTGAGAAGCGATGATCTGGGCCGCAGCGACTTCCGAGGCTCTGAGCATCAGCAGATCCCCATCGGCCTGCATTGAGCCGAGAGTATCTTCATCTATGGCTACGGAAGTGATACCAGCAGCGTGAAGCCTTTCAAGATAGTCCGCCTCAGCCATCCCGACTCGCCTAGCAAACGCAACGCCTTCGCGCCAATCCATGCACAGCTCGACACGGCGGTTCGTCTCCTCCACCCGGTGCCTCCGAACAGCTATCCAGCCTGACGCGGCCGCCGATACCACTACTAATGCAACAAGCCATCCCACTGTCCGCGGCTGCTTGCGGTTGATCAACCCACTAGCCCCCCTCGCCCGTTGTGCCGTACACGCAAACCACGCCCGACTCGATGCGCATGCCCTCCAGCGATATGCCAAACGGCAGGCCCGATAGGTCCACGCCCAGCTCTATCCTGCCTTCCAACATGTCAAACAAGAACCCGGGCAGTTGGCTTCGCTCTACGCTAAGCTCGTCCACAGCGTATACCAGGCGATTCCCATTCACGATCACCAGATGGCCCCGTGAACCTACACTCACGTCGAGCCCGGCCAAGGAAACGGTTCCATCCAGCCTGACCAGGCCATCAGTGAAGGTAACGCGGAACGCCCTGAGAGCATCGTTGCGACCGCTCAGGTATTCGTTGATGTCGACATCGCTGATGTATCCCACAACCTCCGAATTGCCCAAGGCGCGCGCCCACCGCAGAGAGCCCGGCGCGAAGTCGGAGAGCGTTGCGCTGACATCGGTGGAATGCACATTGATCGAGTCCACGCGCACGCCGGCCAGGCGCGCGCCTCGAATCTCCAAGTCCAGCCGGTCAAGCTGCCCCAGCAGCGTTCTTACGGCGGGAAATGCGCTCGCGCGCGCCGCTACTGAATCAACATGTGTGAAACTGGACGCAACCGCGCGCTCGATCCGCCTCGCAACCACAGATGGCAGCGCAGCTTCCGACACGGCCACGATCAGCAACAGGAGTATCACCCATATCCTCGTAGCGCCGCCGGGGCGCCCCCTACGCCTGGCGGTCAACGGCGCGTCCCCCCTTGGCAGACTGGGCGTTCGCCCTGAGCTGAGCCTCAATAAACTCGTCTATCTCTCCGTCCATAACAGCGTTGACATTGCCTGTTTCAGCCCCGGTTCTGTGGTCCTTAACCAAGGTATAGGGCTGGAACACATACGACCTAATCTGGCTGCCCCACGCTATCTCATGTTGTTCGCCACGAATCGCCGCCAACTCCTTCTCCTGTTCCTCAAGGGCCAGACTGGCAAGCTTGCCCCTCAGGATCCGCATGGCCGTCTCTCTGTTACTGTGCTGAGACCTTTCGTTCTGGCACTGCACCACAATGCCGCTTGGCAAGTGTGTAATCCGGACTGCGCTGTCCGTCTTATTTACGTGCTGGCCTCCGGCGCCCCCGGATCGGTAGGTGTCGATTTTCAGATCGGACGGATCTATCTCGATTTCCTCTTCTCCCATTTCAGGAACGATGTCTACAGACGCAAACGATGTGTGCCTGCGCGCGGACGCGTCGAACGGCGATATGCGAACTAGCCTGTGCACTCCTCGCTCGTTCTTGAGATATCCAAAGGCGTTGTGGCCGGACACGATGAGGGTAGCGCTCTTGATGCCTGCCTCCTCTCCCAAAAGCAGATCAACCACTTCCACCCGATGGCCGTTCCTCTCAGCCCAGCGCGTATACATGCGCACAAGCATCTCGGCCCAGTCCTGACTCTCCGTTCCGCCCGCTCCCGGGTGAACCGCCATGATGGCGTTGGCTGCATCGTACGGCCCCGACAACAGATTGGCCAGTTCTATCCGGCTAATCGCCGAGTCCAGCGCGTCTATCTGCTCCATGCACTCAGCTATCGCGTGCTCGTCGTCCTCTTCATCCGCCAGTTCCGCCAGGACGCGCAGGTCGTCAAACTTGGACAATACGGACTCGAACTTGCCGATCTGCGCCTGCACTGTGGATATCTTCTGCATGAGTTCGGAGGCCGCATCGCGGTCATCCCAAAGCCCCGGCTCGCCGGAACGCGCCTCATACTCCGCCAACCGGGCTAGTCTGCCTGGTATGTCAAAGGTAGACCCTCATTTCCTCAATTCTCGCATAGAGCGATTCGATTGGTTGCTCAAGTTCCGCCCTCATAAGCTATGCTCCCTCCGCCGGCGCCGCCGATCTACTTGCTTGCGCCGCAGCACTTCTTGTATTTTTTGCCGCTGCCGCAGGGGCATGGATCGTTCCGCCCCACCTTCTTGCCGGCCCGTCTCTGCGGCTGCCTGGAGGACGAACCTCCATCCCCCCGGTTAGTCGTAACCGTGTACTTGGGACGCTTGGGCCCATCGACCTCCACCCGCGCTCCGCCATCGCGGCCGCGGCCGCCATCGCTGCTCCCGCTGCTCCCGCTGCTTTCGCTGCCTTCGCTGCTTTCGCTTTCTATCTGCGCGCTCCGGATTTGAACTCTCAGGAGGTAGCGCACGAAATCCTCTCCCACGCTCTTGAGCAGGTCGTTGAACATAAGGAAGGATTCTCTCTTGTACTCCACAAGCGGATCCAGCTGCCCGTAAGCCCTGAGCCCGATCCCTTCTCTCAACATGTCCATGGCCTGCAAATGGTCGACCC
>CAYYHF010000035.1:0-14918 GCA_964471415.1 uncultured Clostridia bacterium
ATATGGACATACCGGGCAACGGTTTCGTCGTAGTGCGCGATTCGGCCGGCAGCCTGATGTTCACAAGAGACGGCGCGTTCAAGAGCGATGCCGCACGCAACCTGGTCCACCCGTCCACCGGATACCAGGTGCAGGGATGGAAGGCAGATCCCGAGGGCGAGATCGACCGCAGCTTGCCCATCGAGGGCATCGGCATACCGCTTGGGACCAGCATGAGCGCGCAGGCGACCAGCGTGATGTCGTTCGTGGGGAATCTGCAGGCTGGGTCGGCCGATGGCGCGTCATACGCTACGTCAGTGCCTGTGTACGATTCGCAGGGACTGCAGCACACGGTGGTGTTGACGTTTACCAAGACAGCCAACCCCAATGAATGGGATTGGGGTGCATCGGGGCCCACCGGAATCACGGGCAACGGCACGGTGACATTCACTGCGGGCGGCGAGTTCAGCGCTGTCACGCCCGCTAGTCCGGTGATCAGCTTCGACCCGGGCACAGGGGCCGCCGTGCTGAGCATCGTTCCTGACTTCAGCACTGTAACTCAGGTCGGCGACGAATCGTCTGTGAGCTGGAGCACGCAGAACGGCTACCCGGCCGGGTCGCTGGAGACGTTCAGCATCGACGATCGGGGGATGATCACCGGGGTCTACTCCAATGGGCAATACAAGACACTGGGCCAGATGGTGCTGGCGTCTTTTGCTAACTCGGAGGGGCTGATGAGGCAGTCCAACAACATGTACGCCCAGACCACTAACTCAGGCGCTCCGCAGCTCGGCGAGGCTACCAAGGGCGGGCGAGGTTCGGTGCTCGGCACTACGCTGGAGATGTCTAATGTGGATCTAGCGCGCGAGTTCACTGACATGATAGTGACCCAGAGAGGTTTTCAGGCCAACTCCAGAGTGATCACGACCGCTGATGAGATGCTTCAGGAACTGCTGGCGATGAAGAGGTAATAGGCGACCCGGGCGGGGCGATCCGCTCCGCCCGGGCAATTCGCGGGGAAGGGGGCGTTGCTAGTTGGTGAGAGTAACGAAACTCAATGGCGCGCCGATACATGTTAACGCGGAGCTCATCGAGACGGTAGCTTGTACTCCCGATACGGTGATCA
The DNA here is from genome assembly GCA_964471415.1 of uncultured Clostridia bacterium. Classification (GTDB taxonomy): domain Bacteria; phylum Bacillota; class DTU025; order DTU025; family DTU025; genus UBA5389. The sequence continues at coordinate 1,106 of CAYYHF010000035.1, forward strand.
CCCTGACTACCGGAACCAAGTTCATCGTCGAGGAGACCGTAGAACAGGTCGTCAAGGAAGTCATTCGCTATCATCGGCTTATCAACAGGCGGGCGGTGATAGTGAGGGACTCGGCGGATAGGTAATGAGGGATTAGCATGGATATAGCCACAATAGCCGGATTTGTACTGGGAGTTATGTTTATACTCATAGCTCTCATGAGCGGCAGCGCGGGTTTGAGGCCGTTCTGGGATTTCGACTCCGTGCTCATCACCATCGGAGGGACTATCTCTGCGGTGATGATTTCGTTTCCGCTCGCGAGGTTGAAGGATCTGCCCAAAGTGACTGCGATTGCTTTTCGCGAGAGGGAAGCCGACCCAATCGCCATCATCGACAGCATGGTGGAGCTTGCGGAGAAGGCCAGGCGCGAGGGTTTGCTGGCGCTGGAAGACAGTGTGAACAGGGCTGAAGACGAATTTCTCAGACGCGGAATCCAGCTTATCGTGGATGGCACGGATCCTGAACTTGTGCGCGACATCCTCGAGACTGACCTGGCCTACATAGAAGACCGGCACAAAGTGGGAAAGAGCATGTACGATGCCGCGACTGCATACGCGCCGGCATTCGGCATGATCGGAACTCTCATAGGTCTAGTGCAGATGCTGCGCACGTTGGACAAGCCCAGCACCATTGGGCCGGCCATGTCGGTGGCGCTGATCACTACCTTCTATGGGGCGGTGATTGCCAACCTGGTAACGGGGCCCATCGCCAACAAGCTGGCGCTGAAGAGCGGCGCCGAGATCAAACTGCGCGAGATGATGCTGGAGGGCATCCTGTCCATACAGTCAGGCGAGAACCCGCGTATTGTGGAGGAGAAACTCATGGGGTTTCTGGCTCCCAAAGACCGTGTGCGTGCGCAGGAGCAGGCTGAAGCGCGCAAGGCCGGAAGGCGGACCCGAGCCGGCATGGCCGAGCAAGTCTGAGGAGATGCAAGATGAGCAGACGAAAGAAGACAGAGGAATCGGAGGGGCAGGCCCCAGCCTGGATGACTACCTACAGCGATTTGATGTCGCTTCTGCTCTGTTTCTTCGTGTTGTTGTTCGCCTTCTCTACGATCGATGCTACCAAGTTTCGCGAGGCCCTCATATCATTGCAGGGCGCGCTGGGCGTGTTGGAGCGGGGGCCGGCTATGGGAGACCCGGCTGATCTACCTCTGCCTCCTGAGAATCCGGCGCAGATCGGCGAGCATAGCGATGCGGGGATGGCTGAAGGACTTGAGAATCTGTTCGTGCTCAAAGGGGAACTCGAGCGCTACCTGAACGAGCACGGCCTAAGCGGCAGCGTACATCTGGAACTGAACAAGCGAGGGCTGCTCATCCGGTTCACAGACACGGTCCTGTTCGATCTGGGCCGGGCGCAGCTGCGCCCTGACTCTCGGGAGCTTCTGAAGGGTATCGCACAGTTCATCGGCCCCATACGCAATGAGGTGATGGTCGAGGGCCATACAGACAACATACCGCTTCGCCCGGAGGCCCAGTTCGAAACGAACTGGGAGCTATCGACGGCCCGGGCGACTACGGTAGTGCGTTTTCTCGTCGAGGGCCTGGGGCTCGCGCCGCCTCGGTTCTCAGCCGCGGGATACGGCGAGTATCATCCGGTGCTACCCAACACATCTGATGCGAACAGGGACATGAACAGGCGCGTAGACATTCTAATCGTTGCTCTGGACGACATGAACGATACATTCGTTCGCTGATGCACGCGATGCTGCATACTCAGGAGGATTGAGGCCATGCGGAAGAAGCGACTTATAGCGATCCTGGCAATTCTACTTGTCGCTGCCGGGGCAGTCGTGGGTTACGTTGTGATATCCAAGCGCAACCCAGGCGAAGAGCCCAACGGCGACTTGAGCGGGCCCGATCCTGTCATGGGTCCCGGATATACTTTCGATCCCTTTGTTGTGAACGTGGCCGAGTCGGGCAGCCGCCGGTATCTCAAATGCACCATAACAGTGGAATTCGACGGCAATGCGGGTGTAACTGAGATGGCCGGCAAGGTTCCGCTTGTACGCGATGTTGTCATCGACATTCTCTCGTCCAAGACCATGGAGGATCTGGAACCGGGAGTGGCGCGCGATGCGCTCAGAGCCGAGCTGGTATCGGCCATCGGTTCATCAATGACGAAATCCAAGGTTACTCGGGTATTCTTCAGCGAGTTTGCAGTTCAGTAGGACTGGAACAGCCTGTACTTTCAGGGCCGGGAGTGAGTTTTCGTGGCTGAGGTGCTGTCACAGGAGGAGATCAACGCGCTGCTTGCACAGTTTGCAGCCAATAGCGAAGAGCCTGCGGAGCCGCTTGAGGCTACGCCGGAGGGGCGAACCTACAAGCTGTATGACTTCAAACGACCCAATAGGTTCTCCCGTGAACAGCTCAGGACCATACACATGCTGCACGAGACTTTCGCCCGCCACCTGTCGAGCACTTTGTCTGCGCACCTGCGTACGCCGGTCAAGGTGACTTTGTGCGAGGTCCAGCAGCGAATCTATGATGAGTATCTGAGCGCCCTCAAGGCGCCGGCGGTCATGTATCTGTTCACCCCCGAACCCCTGGAGGGGCAGGCAATCCTGGAGTTTAACCCGTACATCGTATTCATCATGATCGACAGGCTGATGGGCGGCCCGGGCCGAGTCAAGGGACGTATCAGGGAGCTGACCGAGATCGAAGAGAACCTGGTGCGCGCGATGGTGGACCGTACCATGGAGGACCTGAAAGAAGCATGGGACACCATGGTGAAGATGCACCCTCATATCGACAAGTACGAGTCCAATCCGCAGTTCGCGCAGTTGGTGTCGCCAAACGACACGGTGTGCCTCATCACGTTCGAACTGAAGGTGGGCGAGGCATCGGGCGGAATGAGCATATGTATGCCCCACTCCACTCTCCAGCCGGTGCTTCAGCGACTGAGCACGCAACACTGGTATCAGAAAGGCAACAGAGTCAACCCGGAGAAGGGATTTCAGAACCTTTCCGCAGGGATGGAGCGGGTGCAGATTCCCGTAGCGGCCGTTTTGGGCCATGCAGAAGTAAGTATGCGCGATATGGTCGACCTGCAGGTGGGGGACGTAATAAGGCTGCAGGAGCGTGCCTCCGGCAATTTGACCTTGGTGATCGGAAAGACCCCCAAGTTCCACGTGATTCCTGGCCTTACGGGAAAGAATCACGCCGTTCAGGTAGTTGAGCTTGTAGACTCGGATGAAAAGTGAGGCGATCATCATTGCACGACGAGACTGTCGACAACGGCATGTCATGGGACGACATGCAGACTGACGGGGACGCTATGCCCAGTTTCGACTTGACGCCCGAGGAACCCGACCTGTCCCCGCCGCGCACGGCGCCCGCGGCGCCGCCGGTGTATGCCGCGCCTATCGCGTCTGCCGCGCCGGACAAACCCGCACAGGCGGTGGTGCGACAGTCTGCTCAGGCATCCGCGGATGCGCCCAGTGTTCAGCAGGTGCAGTTCATGCAGTTCGATGAGACCAAGCCTGCGCACGCCACGGGCAATCTGGACCTGCTAATGGATGTGCCCCTTCCTGTCATAGTGGAACTGGGGCGAACTACGATGGTGGTCCGCGACATTATGGCGCTCGGTCCGGGCTCAGTCATAGAGCTGGAAAAAGCAGCCGGGGAAAACGTGGATATCCTGGTCAACGGGCGGCTGATCGCCAGGGGCGAGGTGGTCGTGATAGAAGAGAACTTCGGCGTCAGGATCGTCGAATTTGTGGGCAGTCCAGAGAAGGCAGTGCAGTAGTCTGATGGAGAAGAGCATGGGCGAACTTCTCCTTCGGGCTGCGGCGGCTCTGGCGATAGTGGCCGGCCTCATCTATTTTGCCGGGCGCCTTCTTAGGCGAGCGCAGGCCGCGGGGCTGATTCGCGCCGCCGCGGGCGAGCGGCGCATAAGGGTACTTGAGACTGCTCGTCTCGGACCGGACTCATATATTCATCTCGTGCAGGTAGACGGGCTGGCAGTGTTGGTGGCCACGGGCCGCGGCGGCGTAGCTGTATCCCAGGCGCATGTTCCCGCTGCTCCCGATACCCCGGACACTCGGGAGGTGAACGCCTGATGAAGCGGGCACGTACGCGAATTGGCACTGCGGCGTGCGGGGCGCTCGCCGCAGTAACTGTGTTGGTGGCATCGATGTCGCTGGTTTTGGCTTGGTCTGCTATCGCCTCCGGCGCTCCGCTTCAGATTCCCGGGATACGGGTGGGCGTAGACCCTGCCGCGGGTCCGCGGGAGGTTGCAGGCACGCTTCAGATAATGGCGTTGCTCACGATACTGTCGCTCGCCCCAGCCATTCTGCTCATGATGACATCTTTCACTCGGATAGTGATCGTTCTGTCTTTCGTGCGCAGCGCCATGGGCACACAGCAAGTTCCGCCCAACCAGATCATCATCGGCCTAGCGCTTTTTATCACGCTGTTTGTCATGATGCCGGTGTTCGGACAGATCAATGAAACGGCATGGCAGCCGTATATGTCCGGACGCATTAGCCAGCAAGTCGCGTTGGAACTCGGCGCCAAACCCATCCGCGACTTCATGCTCAAGCAAACTCGCGAGCAGGACCTGTCTCTTTTCGTGGATCTGTCGGGGATGCCCAGACCTGCAGGCCCTGACGATGTTCCGACCTACGTCATCATCCCGGCCTTCATGATCAGCGAGTTGAAGTCGGCGTTTCAGATGGGGTTCGTGATATACATTCCGTTTCTGGTCATCGACATGTTGGTGGCGAGCGTGTTGATGTCCATGGGCATGATGATGCTGCCGCCGGTTCTGATATCATTGCCGTTTAAGGTGCTCTTGTTCGTACTGGTGGACGGATGGGGGTTGGTCGTGAAGTCGTTGGTTCAGAGTTTCGCGGGATGAGGAGGCGGAGCGGATGAACGAAGCCACAATATCAACGCTCGCATCACAGGCGTTCTTGACGGCGTTCAAGGTAAGCGCTCCTGTGCTCCTCGCGGCGCTGGCTGTGGGGGTTATTGTCTCGATACTGCAGGCCGCCACGCAGATTCAGGAGATGACTTTGACGTTCGTGCCCAAGATGCTGGCTATAGCGGCCGTGCTGCTACTCGCGGGGCCGTGGATGATGAGGACGATGACCGGGTTTGCCAGGCAGCTCTTTTCCATGCTGCCTACGCTGGCCAAGTAGAGCAGGTGAGACATTGACAGAGGCCGGGTTTCTCATATTCCTCCTGGTGCTTGTGAGGATGACGGGCCTGTTTTTCCTGGCCCCCGTGTTTGCGCACGCCAGCATTCCAGCGCAGGTGAAGGCGTGGTTTGCGTTTGCCGCCGCTTTGGTGGTCTATCCGATGATGAGCCGGGCCTTGGTGTCGATGCCCGCGAATGTGGGCGAGTTCGCCCTGTTGATCCTGAGGGAACTGCTTGTGGGGCTTGTAGTGGGCTACGTGGCCCTCTTGGTGTTCGCGGCCGCGCAGTACGCCGGCGAGCTCATCGACACCCAGATCGGGTTCGGCATGGCCAATCTGATAGATCCGTCCTACGGAGCGCAGGTGACTGTCATAGGCCAGCTTCACTTCCTCGTGGCGACCATGGTCTATTTGGCAGTCAACGGACACCACTTTCTCGTGGGAGCGCTGGTGCGAAGCTACGACATGGTCCCGATAGGCCAAGCCGGCCTGGGGCCCGAGCTGTTCAGCTTGATCGTCATGAAGTTTGGCGAGCTGTTTGGGATCGCGATGCGTATGGCGCTGCCGGGCGTGGCCTGTCTGCTCATAGCGGAAATGGGCCTGGGAATTCTGGCGCGGGCCGTGCCGCAGATGAATGTGCTGATGGTTGGGTTTCCGCTGAAGATAGGAGTGGGACTGGCTATCCTGGTGTTGGCCGTCCCTGGGTTTGTGAGCTATGTTCAAGTTGCTTTGGGACGACTGCAGGAAGCGATTGCTATGGTCTTGGGCGCTATGGGGAGGTGAGGGCCGGTGGCATCGCATGAGGATAGGACAGAGCAACCAACGCCGCGCAGGCGGGAAGAGGCCAGGAAGCGCGGGCAGGTGGCCCGAAGCCCCGACCTCGCTGCTGCGGTCGGTTTCGTGGTGTGCTTGTACGTGCTGAGGGCCTCCCTGTCTTTCATGAGCCAGACCACTTTGGACTTGATCCGATCCAATATGGGCCGTCTGGGCAATGTTGCCGTGGTCGACTTGACCGAGGTTGGAGCGCACACGCTTCTCGTAAATGGAATGGGCTCGGTTCTTTTGGCCGCGGCGCCGGTGGCTCTGGCTGCGATGGCAGCCGGGACAGCCGTGAGCTTCGCGCAGGTGGGCTTGGTCATCACCCCTCAGGTCCTGGAGCCCAAGTTGAGCCGGATAGACCTGATCGCGGGCCTGGGGCGTCTCTTCTCCAAACAAGCCATTGTGGAGATGCTCAAGGCCGTGGCCAAGGTGGCGGTGATCGGCTATTTTGGCTATAAGGCGCTTCGCGCAGATGTGCCCGCTATGCTGACGGCGGCTCAGATGGAGCTGGGCGAGGGTTTGAGGGCAGCCGGAGGCATCGCCATGCATGTCGCCTCTCAGATGGCTATTCCGCTCATCGTGATCGGAGCGGTCGACTACGTGATACGCCGAATGCAGCTTGAACGGGAACTGCGCATGACCAAGCAAGAAGTCAAGGAAGAACTTAAGCAACAGGAAGGCGACCCCATGGTGAGGGCCAGGATCAGGCAGCGCCAGCGGCAACTGGCCATGAGCCGGATGATGGAAGATGTGAAGCTCGCGGACGTGGTGGTCGCCAACCCCACGCACTATGCTGTGGCGCTCAAGTATGACCAGGAGAGGATGAGGGCCCCACATCTTGTGGCCAAGGGTCAGCGCCTGATCGCCCAGAGAATCCGGGAGATCGCGGAGGCGGCCGGGGTGCCTATTGTGGAAAACCCACTGGTAGCGCAGGCGTTGTTCAAGTCGGTCGAGGTTGGGCATGAGATACCGCCCGACCTTTACCGGGCGGTTGCGGAGATTCTGGCGTTCGTCTATAGGCTGGCAGAGCAGCGAGGGGGAGGGAGTAGATAGTGGCCGACATGCGTCTTGAAGCCAGGTCTGCCTTGATCAGGTACCTCAAGGGCGGAGACCTGTTCATGGCGGCTATGGTCATGCTCATTCTGATCATGATGATCGTGCCCATACCCCCTGTCTTCCTGGACATCCTTGTGGCGCTGAACATGACCTTCTCCCTGGGCGTGTTGCTTGTGACGATGTACATCACGGAACCGCTGCAGTTTTCGGTGTTTCCGTCCTTGCTGCTTTTGACCACGTTGTTTCGCTTGAGCCTGAACGTGTCGGCCACCAAGCTGATACTGCTGCGCGGATACGCAGGGACGGTGATCCAGGCTTTCGGCGGGTTTGTGGTGGGCGGCAACTACGTTGTCGGACTGATCGTGTTCCTGATCCTGGTCATCATTCAGTTTGTGGTGATCACCAACGGCGCGGGCCGCGTGGCGGAAGTGGCCGCAAGGTTCACCCTGGACGCCATGCCCGGCAAGCAGATGAGCATCGACGCAGACCTCAACGCAGGTATGATCACCGAGGACGAGGCGCGGCGGCGCAGGCTCAAGATACAGCAGGAAGCGGATTTCTACGGCGCCATGGACGGATCCAGCAAGTTCGTTCGGGGCGATGCGATCGCCGGAATCATCATCATAGTCATCAACATCGTGGGCGGCATCATCGTGGGGATAGTGCAGTTGGGCTTGGGCGCGGGCGAAGCGTTCCAAAGATTCGCGCTGCTCACTGTGGGCGGCGGGCTGGTTAGCCAGATCCCGGCCCTGCTGGTGTCGACGGCAACGGGCATTGTGGTGACGCGGGCGGCATCCGAGTCGGATCTGGGCCGCGACTTCACCACACAGATGCTGGCGCAACCGCGCGCTCTGGCCATCGCGGCAGGGCTTCTGTTGATACTGGGCCTCATGCCGGGCCTGCCCAAGGCGCCGTTCCTCATTCTGGCGGCGGCCACAGGTTTTCTTTCGTACAGAGTGAACAAGTCGGCGAAGGAGGAGGAGCGGGCGGCGGCCATGCCCGATGCGGCGCTTCCGCGGCCAGAGGAACCCGAGGATGTAATGGCGTTGCTCCGGGTGGAACCTATGGAACTCAATTTCGGGTATGCGCTCATCCCTCTGGTCGATGCGGAGCAAGGCGGCGATCTTAAGGAGCGAGTCGCGGCGGTTCGGCGGCAGATAGCCTTGGAACTGGGGATAGTCGTGCCGTCAGTGCGGATTCGCGACGATGTGCAGGCGCGATCCAACGAGTACATCGTGAAGATCAGGGGCGTGGAAGCGGACAGGGGCGAGGTCATACCCGATTCGTATATGGCCATGAACCCCGGCACGGCCATCGGAGAACTGGAAGGCATTCAGACGCGTGAGCCCGCCTTTGGATTGCCCGCGGTGTGGGTGAGCGCCCAGAGGCGAGCCGATGCGGAGATGATGGGCTACACGGTGGTGGACCCGGCATCAGTCATAGCCACGCACCTGTCGGAGATTATCAAGGCCAACGCGGCCGAGCTCTTGTCGAGGCAGGATACACGCAACCTCATCGACAACGTCAAGAAGACCGCTCCGGCAGTGGTGGAGGACCTGGTACCAGCCCAGATGAGCGTGGGCGAGGTTCAGCGAGTGCTGCAGAACCTGGTGCGGGAGCGTATCTCCATACGCGACCTCGTCACGATCTTGGAAGCTTTGGGCGATGCGGCACGAGTCTACAAGGACATAGACGCTCTTACCGAGTATGTCAGATCGCGGATGGGGCGCTCCATATGCAGCCAGTACGCCGGACCGGACGGCATGGCCGTGATCACCTTGGAGCCATCGCTGGAGCAGATCCTCATGGATTCGCTGGATGCGACAGAGCACGCTACTTATCTTGCGCCGGAGCCGGCCGTGTACCGCGCTCTGATCACCAGCCTTGTGGCTGAGAGCGAGCATATGGCGGCAGTGGGGCAGCAGCCGATTGTGATTACATCCACCAGTCTCAGGCCGCACCTCAGGCGACTGATTGAGAGGTCCATCCCTCAGTTGGTTGTTCTGTCCTACAACGAGATCGTGCCGGAAGTGAAAGTCAACGCAATGGGGATGGTGAGCCTTGGCGATGCGAGTTAAGCGCTATGAGGGTTCTACTATGAAGGACGCCCTGGACAGAGTGAGGCAGGAGCTCGGCCCGGATGCGGTGATCTTGGAGGCCAGGCAGTCGCGACGCCGCGGCCTTGGGGCTCTTCTGAGCATTTTGGGGGTTAAGAGCGCGCCGGTGTTTGAGGTGTTAGCCGCTGTGGACGGCAGTCTCGATGCGCCAGGTCCATCGGACAGCAGCGACTGCAGATGCGAGCGGCATGCTGACCAGATCGGGCTTTCAACGGAATCTACACGCGCGGTGCAGACGGAATCTGCGCCGGAACGGGTGTTTCAGGCCATCCGGTGGGTCCCGTCTCCGCTAGTTGCAGATGCGCGAGTGCACAACGATGGGCCCGCGAATGCCAACGACAATGCGAATGCAAACGCGCCTTTGCCCACGCCCGACCCAGCGCCTATCCCGGCGCCTGTCAAGACGCAGTTGCGCGATGATGCATCGGGAGTGCTGGCCACCCTCAGGACGCTGGAGCGGGAGGCCGCAGTGAGAGCTAAGGCGGCTGGACTCTCATCTGAGATGGCAGATCTTTATGCGCATCTGGTGGGCGAAGACGTGGCCGAGGATGTGGCGTTTGCCGTTGTGCATCAGCTGGAAGCGCAGGAAGCGCCCGAGGGCGAGCTGAACCAGTTCAGGGAGTGGGCGGGCGAGCGCGCAGCCGGGCTGGTGGCTATGTCGGGGCCTATTCAGATCGTGCGCGACCGCAGGAAGGTAGTGGCTTTCATCGGACCAACGGGGGTGGGCAAGACGACCACGATAGCCAAGATAGCCGCCAGCTTCGCGCTGTTCGAAAAGGCCCGCGTGGCGCTGGTCACCGCCGATACCTACCGGATCGCGGCAATAGAGCAGATGAAGAGCTATGCGGAGATAATCGGCATTCCGTGCGAAGTGGTCCACAGCCCGAGAGACATGGAGCATACCATGTCCGAGCTGGTCGACTATGAGCTGGTCTTGATAGACACGGCCGGTCGGAGTCCTAACAATCTGACCAGGATGTATGAGCTGAAGAACATGATAGACGCCGCTATGCCTGAGGAGATCCATCTGGTGCTTTCGTCAACCACTCGGCGGCGCGACCTCGACAACCTCATAGATAGGTTCGAAGTAGTCGGGTTCGACCGAGTGATCCTGACCAAGCTCGATGAGAGCATGACTTTCGGCTCGGCGTTCAACATACACGCCAAGTGCGCCAGGCCGTTTTCTTACTTCACCAATGGGCAGGGTGTTCCTGAGGATATCGAAACTGCTACTCAGGCCGGAGTGGCAGAGATGATTCTGGCCAAGTGGCGGTCAGCGGGAGGTCTGTAAATTGCAGGTTCCCGGACCCAAGGACGGGCATAGGAGGGAGTTAGCGTATGTCTGATCAGGCGGCGGAGCTGAGAGGGCTTGTCCGCCGGGCGCAGGGCGAGCCTGTATGCCGAAAGGCTGGACCAAAAGGCCAGCCTGGCGCGACCCGAATTGTGGCGGTGACTTCAGGCAAGGGCGGGGTCGGCAAGACCAATTTCGTGGTCAATCTCGCCGTGGCGCTGGCCGATACGGCCATGCGCGTCACCATACTCGATGCCGACCTGGGCTTGGCCAATGTGGACGTGCTGCTTGGTCTGACGGTAAGGCACAACCTGCACCACGTGATCAACGGAACGCTCTCGCTTTCCGATATCGTGCTTCCCGGTCCGCGCGGCATAGAAGTGATACCGGGCGCCAGCGGCCTTCGCGAGATCGCCGACATGCGGGGCGCCGCGCGCCAGAGGCTCATAGAGTCGCTGGCGGATGTTGTGGGCGACCGCGATATATTGCTCGTAGACACAGCTGCCGGCGTGTCGGCGAATGTGCTCGACTTCGTGCTTGCGGCACAAGAGGTGATCCTGCTAACTGTGCCTGAGCCAACGGCTATGGCCGATGCCTACGCCATGATCAAGCTGATCTCACGAGCCAACCCGAACGCGGTTGTGAGAGTAGTAGTAAATCTGGCGTCCAATCGCAAAGACGCCGAGACCTTGGTGGAACAGCTCAATCTGCTATCCCAAAGATTCCTGAACTTCCACGTGGAACCGCTGGGGTACGTGCCGTACGATCAGTCGGTGATGCGGGCTGTGCGCAAGAGGCAACCATTCGTGCTCTCATATCCGTATTCACCGGCCGCGACTGCTGTGGCTACTATCGCCAGAAACCTCAGAGGCCTGCCGATGCCTACAGTACATGCGGGGGGCGTGGCGCCGTTTATCCAGAGATTGCTCAGGGCGCCGGCATCGGACTACTTGCTGTGAGGGTCATGTTATGCAGCTTCCCTCGTTTGAGCCGGACGGCCGAATTCAGGTCAGGTCTGTACATACTGAAGATTCGCCGCGTTTCCCTACGAAGATCGAAGCGAGGGCAGATTCAGGTTGTTGGATCTACGCTCCCTACACTGATGACTATCGATCCATGATTCGTGTGCATGACGAGCTTGAAGTGTCGATGCTGTGGAAGGGCGCCGTGTACTTCTTCTCCGCGACTGTGATAGGCGAGAGGCAGGATCGCGTGAAACTCCTGCTCCTGTCGGATCCGGTGTTTCTTCGTCGAGAGCAGAGGCGGGATTTTGTGAGGGTTCCGGTGTTGCTGGACGTTGCGATCGCGCAAAACCCGCCGCCTCCGGACGCGTCCGACGAGGAATGGATCTCTTCTGTGACCACCGACATCAGCGGAGGGGGCGTAGGCCTGTTCGTATGGGACAGCGATATACCGGCATGGCTGGAGATGGGGCGCCGGATCTGGGTGGCCTTACCGATCGGGCAGGCAGGGAGCATTGTCCGGTTCGCGGGGCAGGTCGTGCGGCTTGAGAAGCCCGAGACGGGGCCGACCGATGGCGTTTCAGTGGGAGTAGAATTCGTAGAGATATCGGAGAACGAGCGAACGCAGGTGATCCGGTTTGTGTTTGACAGGCAGAGAGAGCTGATAAGAAAGTCGGCAACATCGGAGTGATGATTGATGGACAGCGTCAATGTACGTGAGAATGTGAACGCCTTGTGGGCCGAATACGGATCCACAAGGGATAGAGAGGTCCGGGAGAGGTTGATCGTAAGCTACCTGGATCTTGTGAAGTACATAGTCGGACGCATGCCTCAGGCAGCAATCCCCGGTGTTGACTATGATGATCTCTTAGGATACGGAGTCGTGGGGCTGATGGATGCCGTTGAGAGGTTCGACCTGTCGCGGGGCGTGAAATTCGAGACCTACGCAATGACCCGGATAAGGGGCGCCATCATCGATCATCTAAGGAGCATGGATTGGGTGCCGCGTTCTGTGCGCCAGAAGGCCCGACAGATTCAGCATGCCATTGTTAAGGTGGAGTCCCGTCTGGATAGACAGGCGACTGATCGGGACATAGCCCAAGAGCTCGGGATCGACATCGATACCCTAGACAGGTGGACTTGGGAAATCAGCAAGGGCACCTATCTTTCGTTGGATGAGTTGATAGCCGTGGATGAGGCGCACAATGCCGCCACTTTGCTTGACTTCGTGTCCGACGATGACAGCCCCGACCCTGAAATGCTGATGGAAATCGGTGAACTGCACGCAGCTTTGGCAGCGGCCATAGACGCCTTGCCGGAACGCGAGCGCATGGTGATCTCTCTGTACTACTACGACGAACTGACGGTTAAGGAGATAGCGGCGATACTGGGCGTGTCCGAATCCAGAGTGTCGCAGCTGCACACCCGGGCCATGATGCGCATACGGGTGGATGTGAAGCGGGCAGCCGGTGAATGACGAGCGATGTACCGGAAAGTGAAGTCGAAGCGGGGGCCCGGGACGCTCTGCAGCGCTTGGGCCCCCGATTTGTCGATGTAGGCTTGGAATCGCTATGCTTGCCTATCTTTGGGCAGTACTTGGTTGAGCACGGCCCCTATCAGCGTTGCCAGGCTCATGCCGGCGAACTTGAACGGCCCGAGCGGGACCACCACGGCCGACAGGCCGAATACGAGGACGGTGGCTGCGATTATGCGGTTACGGGTGGAGTTCATGTCTGCGCCGGAGAACAGCGTGGAGACTCCCACTGAGGCTATCATGCCGAACAGCAAGATGCTGATGCCGCCCATGACGGGCGTGGGGATGCTCTGTATCACGCCTCCCACTTTGCCGAAGAATGCCAGACCCAGGGCGAAAAACGCAGCGCCGCGCAGGATGGCGGGGTCGTAGACGCCGGTCAGGCTGAGGGTGGCAGTGTTCTCGCTGTAGGTAGTGTTGGCGGGCCCGCCGAGCAGGCCGGCCAAGGCCGTGGCCAGTCCATCTCCGAGAAGCGTACGCCACAGGCCGGGGCTTTTGACAAAGTCGCGGCCTACTACCGCGCCGTTTGCATTGATGTCCCCCCAGTGCTCGATGAGCGTGACCACTGCCACCGGCGCTATGATGGAGATAGCTTCCCAGCGAAAAGCGGGAAAGGTCAATTCGGGCAGGCCTATCCATGCCGCCTGCGATATCGCTGCGAAGTCCACTATTCCTGCAGCGATGGATATCAGGTAGCCGATGGTGACCGCGATCAGTATCGGCAGCATCTGCAGGAAGCCGCGGAAGGCCAGAGACGATATGGCGGCAATGAAGAACACCGCCAGGGCTATGGGCCAGTTGCTGCTGGCCATGTCGATGGCCACAGGCGACAGGGTCAGGCCGATGACCATGAT
>CAYYHF010000036.1:0-14695 GCA_964471415.1 uncultured Clostridia bacterium
GTTTCCGCATCGGTTGCTTTCGCGTGAAGGGGTGCAGGGCCTCTGACGGATACGGTTCTACGACCCAGGCGGGCCGCGAAACGCTCGTTTTCGGGGCCGAAATCGGACGCGGCGAGCGAGCGGGCCGCCAAGCGACTGCCCGAACTCACGGCACTGATGGGCTCAGGCCCTCTCCGCAACCAAGTCGTAATCGCCGGCATCAGTGATCACAACGTCTACTATCTCGCCCGGCGCTAGCCGGGCATCGCCAATGTAGATCACCCCGTCCACCTCGGGCGCCTCGGCATACGATCTGGCCTCCACTACAAGGTCCGACTCATCCGAGGGCCCGTCCACTATCACCCGGGCAGCGGTGCCTACGCGCGACTTTCCGAACTCCCGGGATATGCGCGCCAGCGCCTCCATGGCAATGCCCCGCCGGGCAGCGGCGACCTCGCTCCCCACCTGACCGGGCATGTCGTAGGCGCGCGTCCCCTCTTCGGCGGAGAACTCGAACACTCCCGCGCGCTCGGGCCGCACGATATCGATGAAGCTGAGCAGCTCCTCGAAGTCCTCATCGGTTTCCCCGGGAAACCCCACGATCAGCGAGGTCCGCACCACCAGCTCAGGCAGGCGCTCGCGCAAGCGCCGGCACACGTCTATCATCTGCGCCCTCGATGACCGCCTATTCATCGCCTTTAGCACTCTGTCCGACCCGTGCTGCATCGGGATATCGAGGTAGTTCACTATTCTCTCCTCGCCTGCGATCACCTCGATCAGCTCATCGTCGATGAGAGAAGGATAAGTGTACATCACCCTGATCCACTCGACGCCGTCCATCCTTGCCCCGGCCAGCTCGCGAAGGAGCCGGGGCAGCGATGGCTTGCCGTACAGGTCCTGCCCGTATGCCGTAGTATCCTGGGCGATCACGATCAGCTCCCGCGCTCCCGCCGATGCCAAGGATCGAGCCTCGCTCACGATTGCCTCCACGGGCCTGCTTCTAGCAGGGCCTCGCAACGCAGGGATGAGGCAGTAAGAGCACCTGTTGGCGCAGCCCTCGGCTATCTTAAGATAAGCGAAGTGCTTGGGGGTAGCTATGATGCGCGGCCCGCCCTCTTCGGCCAGAAAGCCCGGATCGCCGAGCAACGCCGGCCGTTCGCCCCTTAGGGCGCCCTGAACTGCCTGCACGCACCGACCGCAATCGCCCGTGCCTACTAGCGCATCTATCTCCGGAATCTCCTCCATGAGCGAACGGCCGTAACGCTGAGCCAGGCAGCCCGCCACGACCAGCGCGCCTATTCTACCGGCGCGCCGGTCGTGGGCGAACTCCAGTATCGTATCGACCGACTCTTGCGCCGAGTCGGCAATGAACGCGCACGTGTTGATGAACACTACATCAGCCGAGCCGCGCTCGGGTGTGGGCTCCATGCCGGCCTCGCGCAGAAGCCCCATCATCGTCTCCGTATCTACAAGGTTCTTCGAGCACCCCAGCGAACAGAAAGCTATCTTCGTGTCATGTCCACCTCATTTGCCGGCTATCGACTGCAATTCGGCGCGGGCCTCGTCCTGATCAGCCCGGGTGCCTTCAGGGTCGCCCGGATCAGGCGCCATAGCAAGCAGGGCATTGAGCGCCTCGCGCGCTTCGTCGTACTGCTTTGTGGCGATCAGCGCGCGTCCCAGCACGAGCCGGTGAGAGGATGAGTTGGGACCGTATTTCACCGCCAACCGCGCCTCCTCCACAGACTTCTTCTTGTTGCCTATGGACAGCGGAGGACCTGGAAGCTGTAGGTACAACTCGGCCAGAAGGTAATGACAGCTGGCGTGGGCGGGGTCAGCCGCGAGCCCTCGGTCCAGAGCCTCCTTCGTAGGCTTCACCATGAAAAGGCTCTGCAATATCCCCTTGGCAACACCGGTCTCCGCCATGGCGGCCGCGTACCAATAGTGAGCATTGGCATCGCCCGGTGCCGCTTTGGCCGCCGCCTCGCCGACAGCCTTGGCCCTGTCCAGCCACTCGATCCTGGTCTTCTTGTCGTCCTTGGGAAAGCGAGTCGATTTCCACCAGTAAGCGCGCGAGAGCCTCCAGAGTATCTGGCCTTCGCCCGGGTAGTCCTTGTCGGCTTCCTCCAAGGTCGCAAGGAGCGCATCGGTCATGCCTGGCCCAGACCGCTGGGACCAGCAAAGATCGGCTGCGGCAATCCTCTCTTCCAGACTAGACGCGCTGGCGCATGCAGGCGCAATTCCCAAGGTTAAGGCAAACGAGACCGCCATAATCGCCGCCAGCAACGCGGGAACGAGAATTCGACTCTTCATGCCGGACACACCTCCTGGATTTGTGTATGTCAGAACCGGCCCATCAGCAGGAGCACGCCCAGAAGAATGAAACC
This sequence comes from uncultured Clostridia bacterium, assembly GCA_964471415.1. Classification (GTDB taxonomy): domain Bacteria; phylum Bacillota; class DTU025; order DTU025; family DTU025; genus UBA5389. Next base: position 2,364 of record CAYYHF010000036.1, read on the forward strand.
TGACCCTGCCGCCACTCTCAGCCATATTTCGGGAATGTACTTCGCAATCGCGCCTCCTGCCAGCACACCGACGAGCGATGATACGACCAGGGCCGATGCTGATCCCAAGAAGACCGCCGAAGGCGACTTGCCCTGCGCCACCAAAAGCATAGTTGCCAGCTGGGTCTTGTCGCCCAGCTCAGCCAGGAACACTGTAGCGAATGTGGTTAACGCCACCTTAAGCATACCACCATCTCCTGCTGCATAAGCGTAAGATCGAATCCTTTGGCGCGCAGAGCCGCCCCTTGGTAACCCCCGAGAGGGATGTTGAAGGCTCGCGCAATTGCCCGTGGAACGCTCCGGTCCACCATTGACAGCAGCGCCGCGCACAGGCTCTGCCTTTCGGCGCTTTCCAGCCTGGCGCTTGCCGCGAAGTCGGCTATGTACACGCCGCCCGGCGAATCGGCGAACACAATATAGGCCACGGCCGCGCCGCTCCTGCGGGCCGTGTAAGCCATGAACCTGTCGGATAGCTTCACCAACGATCGGGGTTCATTCTGCCAGCACGGCCGTACTTCGTTGAATGCATCTACCAGTGGAAGAATGCATGCCAGGCGCGCTGCGCCCACCCTCACCGCAGGCGCGCCTGCATCGGCGCCATCGGCGGGACAAGCCGCCTCTTCCCAGGGCGCTGGCCTATTCCTCTCCCAAAGCCCCAGCCCGCGTATGGGCACAAACCCGAGTTTGGAGTAGAGGGCAATGGCGCGGAAGTTCGCCTCCACAACTTCTAGCTGAACGCTGTCGAGCCCCAGTCGCCCGGCCTCGTCCAACGCACGGCGCATGAGCAATTCGCCGATCCCCCTGCCCTGCCGATCCTGGCGCACCCCCATTCCACAGATGTAGCCACGCCTGTCCCTTATCCCAAGAAAGACTACGCCCACCGGCCGCTCGCCCTCATACGCAATGAACGAGTTGTCGACACGTATATCCTCCCTCTGTATGAGGCTGCGAAGTCGGTCCGGATTCACCTGAACATCGATGTAATAGCCGCTGTAAGCATCGTTGAACAGCTCAACCAGCACATCCAGCTGCGTTCCGGATACACGTGCGATTCGGTATCCCACTTAGGATTCACCTTCTCCGCCATCCGATTGTCCCATAGCTAGGAGAGCCTCTATTGCAGCCCGCTCCAAGCGCACAAGGCTCAGGCTCGGACTCAGGCCGGCGCCTGCGCCGCCTTCCTCGCCGTTGGCGGTTATTGCCGCGGCCGCCTCGCTCATGGCCAAAAGCGCGCAGCCCAGTACCATCGACCTTTCCGGATCGCTCAGCGGATCCAGATAGGCCAGGGCCAAACCGGTCAGAAACAGATCTTGCGAAAGAGGCTTGGCGCCATCGTCCAGAACACGGGCGAACAACCTCTCAAGCCCACCGCGGATTCTGTCAGGGTTAATGTCCTTGGGCGCCCGGGAGATGGCATCGCGCAGAAACTCCGGGTCAGGCTCGCGGCGGCGTTTGCCGCGCTGCCTCGTGGCCGCGATGGCCCCCGGTTTCAGCCTATGCCCGGCCAATGCATCTCCCAGCCTGCGCTGAGCCTCGATCTGTACAGCCTTCTGCAGCAAAAAAGCGGCCAACCCCGCCTGCTGGGCGTGGAGCGACTCATCGGCGATAAGCATGTGGGCTGTGCGAAGCGCCTGGTACGCCTCGGCGCCGCAATCCACCTGGTCCGGCAGACACCATTCCTCGGAGACCACCGGCGCCGGCTGGGCCTCACGCGCCGTATCTTCCGGGGACAACCCCTCAGTCGGCGCTGCACAGTGCAGCAGAGCGCCATATTCAGCGCGGATCCGCGCAACCTCCGAAGCCGACTGAGGCGCGCCGGCACGAACCGACTCGAATGCATTCGCCATTCGCGACAGCGCCCGGCATGCCTCATCCAGCAGACTGCGGGCATGGCCTACCTGGGCGCCCCGCATCAGGCGTACCAGCCCATCCGCTGCATCCTGCGGTCTGAGCGATTTTAGCATCCGCTCGATGTCGGGAGCGGCCCAGCTTGAGTCTGAGCCGGCTCCGGAGCCGACCGAGGTTTCGCTCGAGGTGCCCGGCGATACCGACACCACAAACTCCCCGTCTAGCCAGAACGTCTTCCACAGAGCCCCGTGCATCAGCACAGCCAACCTCGCCCTGTGCAGAGCATCGTCATCCACGCGCCGAGAGCAGGTCCACGTCCATCCAGCAGTCTCGCCATCGCCGCTGCACTCGTATCTGGGTGGAGCGTCCTCATCTTGCAGAAAATGCGACACTAGTTCTGGAACACTGCCTGAGGGCGATCTGAGAGCCATCAGCAAGCGCACGGCCGATCCCAACATGTCGCAGGCATCGGACGCCAACGATGCCAGTTCGCCAGCAGCAGACCGCGCAAGAGGCGCCGGCATCGACGAATCTAAGTCGGCCGCCGCGCCTTCCACGACATCCACAAACGCCTCGATGTCGCCGCCCATTCCGAACAAGTCGAACACCAGGCCCGTATGGATGCCCAACGCGTCATCGACCGCAGCTGCAGCGGCTCCGGCCAAGAGCTCCCAGACTGCCGGTTCACCGGCACGGGCAGCCGAAGCAATGCAGGTCGCAAGCCCCGGGCCATCTCCCGCGTCCGCCAGCGACCGGACGATCTCAGCCACTGCGCCGGCATCCGGATCCACCCGGAGCCAGTATTCGAAAGCGTCAACTGCCCGACCGGCGTCCTGTGCCGCGCGGGCAAACCATTCCGCGGCCGCAGTCGGGGATCCTCCACCCGCCTCAGACTGGCAATATCCACCCAGCCTCGACATGGCCTCCTGGGGCCTGCCGGCGGCAATCGCGATTCGCGCCCCGAGCACCGCCTGGTCCGGGCCGCCCTCCCCCGCTGCGGCCAGGGCCGAGGCAATCGCGGATGCCACGTCTAGTCGACCCTGCTCTATGCAGCGCTGCGCGCGGCGCGCCAGAGAATCCGTAGGGCCCATGCCCAGCGCCAGCCTGACCCCGGGCGAGCTGAAAGCGCGCGGCGGCATGTCCACCAGGATTTCCTGAATGCGCACCCACTGGCTCTGCACGGAAGCGCGGATCTTGCTCCGGGTAGCCTCACACGCGCCTGACTCCCAGTAAGTCGCCAGCCGATCTAGGGCACGAGGCCCTCTGTGAAATAGCTCGAATACCGTCTCGTCAAAGCGCCTTCCTTCCAGACGGCCCAGGTCGTCGACGAGATCTACGACAGTCCGCAAAGCGTAATCCCCTTCCGTCTATCGGAGCCACGTGGGCTCCCAATGGATGAGCCCCAAAGCTCGGCCGGCGTAGTACACGCCGACTATTGCAGCCGCGATGATCAGCGCCGCCAAGACACCCCGTCCTAAGGCGTGCAGACGCTTCTCCCTTCTTTCCTGGCGGGCGCGTTCCATCCTGCCAATGCGCTCTTGCTCCAGCTGATGCAGGGCCGCCGTGTCGCGCGCTTGCCGCAACTCCCCGTACTGCAGGAGCACCTGTCCTCCGTCCAGCCCCAAGCAATCGGCGTAAGTACGTATGAAGCCCTTAAGGTAAACCTCCCCGGGTATGACGGAGAACTCTCCGCTCTCGATGGCCGCAAGATACTTGATACGGACTTTGGTGATCTCGCTCGCCTGCTCCAGCGTCATCCCGCAAGCCTCACGCGCCTCTCTCAGCAGCTCGGCTATCTCCATCAACGCCAGCACCTCCCACGTGTATCGGTCAGCGGCGCCCGAGCGTCTCGTCGAGTTCCGCCTCGGTAATGAGCACCTTTCGGGGCTTACTGCCCTCATAAGGGCCGACGATGCCCAGTACTTCCATGGTGTCTATCAAGCGCGCCGCCCGCGCATAGCCTACCCTGAACCTCCGCTGTATCCTGGATATCGATGCCTCCCCGCTCTGGACCACCAGCGTGACCGCATCGGCGAACAGCTCGTCGTCTGCTGCGATGCCCTCGCCGGCCTTCGCAGAAGACTCCACACTCTCGGCCTCGTAGGACGGTTCGCCCCGGCCCTTTACGAACTCCACGAGCGCCGACACCTCCTCATCGGAGATATAGGCGCCCTGTACCCGTATGGGCTTGGGCAACCCCACAGGGTGAAAAAGCATGTCGCCCTTGCCCAGAAGGCGTTCGGCGCCGGCCGTATCCAAAATGATGCGCGAGTCCACTTGGCTTGAGACAGCGAAGGCAATCCTGGAAGGTATGTTGGCCTTGATTATGCCTGTCAGAATGTCCACCGATGGCCTCTGGGTCGCTATGAGCAGGTGTATCCCGGCAGCGCGGGCCATGAAGGCCAACCTAGCTATGGCGTCTTCCACCTCGCGCTGCGCAACCATCATCAAGTCGGCCAGTTCGTCCACGATTACAACGATGTACGACAGCGGGCACGGCGCAGAGGCTCGATTGGGCCGCTCAGCGGGCCCCATCGGCGCATTTTGGCCCGCATCCTCCGACTCCGGCTGCGATTCCGATTCAGGCAGGAACTGCTCCAAAGCGCCGGATGTCACCATATCGTTGTACTGGGTGATGTTTCTGGCGCCGGCTATCTGGAATAGGCGATATCTGTTCTCCATCTCCTCAACAACCCAGCGAAGGTAGCCGGAAGCCTTCTTGGGGTCGGTTACCACGGGCGCGAGCAAGTGCGGAATGCCATCGTACACCGAAAGCTCCACGCGCTTGGGGTCTATCATGAGCAGCCTGACCTCTTCAGGCGTTGCCTTAAACAGCAGGCTGCAGATTATGGAGTTCAGGCACACGCTCTTGCCCGAGCCGGTAGCTCCCGCAACCAGCAGGTGGAGCATCTCCGAGAGGTCGGCCACTATGGGAGCGCCGGCGATGTCCATGCCCAACGCCATGCTGAGGCGGGATTCGGACTCGCGAAACTCGCTTGTGTCGAGGACCTCGCGTAGATAGACAATGGACTTTTGTCGGCTGGGCACCTCTATGCCCACAGCGGCCTTCCCCGGTATGGGCGCTTCTATGCGAACGCCGGCGGACGCAAACGCCAGCGCCAGGTCATCGGCGAGGTTGACTATCTTGGATACCTTGACGCCCACTCCCGGCTGGACTTCGAACCGCGTTACTACAGGGCCCTGGCTCACCCCAACCACCGAGGCCTCCACTCCGAAACTGGCAAGCGTCTCCTCGAGCATCCGGCCGAGAGCAGCCGGGTCCTCCGAGTCCTTTCGGGTCCCCTTACGGCGCGATGGCGCCCTGAGGATCGACAGTGGAGGCAGGATCCTGACTGCAGAATCGTCTATCAATTTGAGCTGCCGCAGCGGCTCCGAACAAGGCGCCGGCACCGGGGCGGCTTGCCCCGTGCGATCCCTCGCCGCCGATGGGCGGGAACGCTCCACAGAAGCAGTCTCCACTACGTTGGTCGGTCCCGGCGCAGGGGGCGGCTCCTGCGAGCACGGAGCACGAATCGTAGGCATGGCGGCATCTACATCCGTCTCGCGCTCTTCCTCCTGCCGGAGCGGGCGCCCCTCGAACAAGTTGAGCACCACTGCATCAAAGCCTGCCCTGATTATCCTGACCAGAAGGCAGGCCGCCAACCAAATGGCTCGGGCAGTCCACGTTGCCGCTTGAGCCACAGACACGTTGGTAGCCATGGAAAGGCCTGCGACTCCCATGGCGCAGAGTACAACGATGGTGCCTCCATAGCCAAACAGGCGAATGAAAGCCCAGGTTCCGGCCGCGCCCACCATGCCTCCGCCCAGAGTGCCCGCGTTGCGCAAATAGTCGGCCAAGGGCAGAGCCGATGGGGCCATGCCGGCCGCGGCCGTCTCAAACGCGACCACGGCGGCCAAAGACGCTATGGCCAAGCCGACCACGCGCACCAGGGTCGCGTAGCCGGTGCGCCGCCAGAGCATCAATACTCCGGTCAGCGCCGCGATCAGGGGAACGACATAGGCGCCCCTTCCCAAAGCGGTGAGCAGGGCATCGGCAAGCGCCCCTCCCACATACCCGGCCGGGCCCCGTACGAGCGATACGAGTCCGACCCCGGCGGCAGCCAAGAGCGCTATCCCGCCGATCTCAGCGCCCAGATCCCCGCCGAGCACCTGATCCCGGCGCCCCTGTTCCGCTCTGGTCTTTTGTCTTTTGGCCCCTTTAGCGGCCCGTTTCGGCCGATGGGCTCGCTTTGCTGTCACGCCTTCACCACCACAAGACCTCAATTCTACTTTGCAAGCCACAATCCTTTAGTTCCCCACACTACAGCCGCGAGACCCACTGCCCAGAGATAGTAGGAAAACCCTCTGAGCCTCCCTCTCTGCACGATCCTCCTCAGAAACACCATGGCGGCCATCCCCGACACAAATGAGGCGACCATTGCGACTATCAGCGCTTTTGGGTCCAAATGGGCAAGGGCGTCCGGATTGGAGATCGGCCAGAGCACCAGGGCGCCCAGGATCACCGGAAGCGATGCGATGAAGGAGTATTCAGCGGCGAAACTTCTGTCGAACCCAAGCCCAAGGGCGCTGCATATGGTCATCCCAGAGCGTGAAACGCCGGGAAATACCGCAATCGCCTGCGCAATGCCCACCCCCAAGGCCTGTCCATAACTGACTTGGCGCTCGGTCACGGCGCGGCGGGGGGCCCGCCGCCCCATCAGGCGGGCATCGACCGTCCACAGCACAATCCCTGACACAAGCAAGCCGATTCCCACAGATAAGGGGGAGCCGAATGCCGCCTCGACTGCATCGCCGGCCGCAAAGCCTACAATGGCCGCCGGGATACTGGTGACCACGAAGCATCCCGCTAGCCTGGCGCTGCCATCACGATGCGCTACTCCTCTGAAAAAGCCGATGATTATACGCCATACATCCCGACCGTACAAAGCCAGGACCGCGAGGGCCGTTCCCGCGTGTACCCCCAGCGCGAACGTGACCGAAGGCTGTATGCCCATGAGGCTCTGCGCCAGCGCGAGATGGCCGGAACTCGATACCGGCAGGAACTCAGTAAGCCCCTGAACTACTCCGAGAATGATGGCTTGCACTACTGTCATTTACAGATCGCTCCCTGGGGCGGCCGATAAACATGGAGGCAAACTGGCGCGCGAACGGAAGGATTGCGGCCGCCGTCATCATATTGAACAGCGCATGGGCATTGGCCAGCTCAGCGCCGGGATCAGCAGACGTAAGCCTGAGCAGCTCAGAAAGGGGTTCAACAAACGGCAGAACCACTGCTGCGCCCGCCATGTTAAAAGCCATGTTCGCTAAGGCCAACGCCCTGGCCTCCCTGCCGGCGGGCAGTGAAGCCGCAACCGCGGTCAGGCAGGTTCCCACGTTGCTGCCGATCACCAGCGCCACCGCGCCGGGCAGCTCAACCAACCCCTCGCGGGTGAGCGTAACAAGCAGAGCCGTTATCAGGGCGCTGCTCTGCACAGCAGCGGTGGCCGCGGCGCCCACGCACGCCGCCAGCCACCTGTCGCGAGATGCCCAGGCCAGTATGAGCCGGAGAGCGGCCGAATCCAACGACGATGCGCACGCCCCGGCCATGGCGTTCAAGCCAGACACGATGCCTGCGAAGCCCAGCGATGCCGCGCCGCCGAGGGCACAGGCTGCGGCGCGGGAAGCGGCGCGCGCCCCCCGGCGCTGCCTAGTCAGAAGCGACAGCGCAAGCAGCGCGGCGCCTGCGACTGCGGCAATCCATCCCAGCCACGTGGGGCGCAGACCTGCGATCTGCGCAGTCACCGTGGTTCCAACATTGGCTCCTACGATCGCGGCAAACCCAGGCCCAAGTCCTATGGCGCCCGCGCTTGCCAGTCCCACCAGCGTTACGCTGACCAAAGTCGAGCTCTGCAGCAAGGCCGTGGCTGCCAGCCCAATCGCGAAGGCAGCCGGCACAGACGCCCCAAGGAGCGATGCGCGGGTTCTGGGCCCGATGACGCGCGCGAGCGCGGCGCTCATGCATACCAGCGATACAAGAAAGAGCGATAGTCCTCCGGCGAACCGGATTGTCGAAATCATTAGTCGCACCCCCGCCACGGCAACAGTGGGCTACACAACCGTATGCAGCTGGGCGCGACCGTATGTAGCGGGTCCCCGGAGGCCCAAGCCTAAAGCAGCGCGCCGGGGGCGAGCCACGGCTTCAGGTAATCCATTGGATCAGTGGAGATGACGCGATCCACGCGATATCTCCCATCGTACGAAGGCAACGCAAGCACCTGCACTCCGCCTACAACCGCCGGAACTTGAGGGGCCTGAGCCAGCATCGATGCCGACCCAGGCTGCGCGCTTGCCCAAGAGGGCGTTGCAAACACGTCTTCGATAGGGATGATGGTGTAGAGCATCAGTGCACTTTCCTCCCCGGATTCCCCCGCGAGATCCTGCGCCGCAAGGATATCAGTTCATTCAGTTTGCCGAGGGCGTCCGACAAGCTGCCCACGGAATCTATGAGCCCGGCGTCCACGGCGTCCTGCCCGACCAGCACCGTCCCGACATCGCGCAGGAGTTCGCCGGTGCGGAACATCAGCTCTCTGAAGCTCTCCGGAGTGCACCTGGAATGCTCGGCCACGAACTTGATAACACGCTCCTGCATCCGCTCCAGATACTCGTAGGTCTGTTGTGTGCCGATTACTAGCTGGCCTGAAAGCCTGAGAGGATGGATCGTCATCGTGGCAGTGCTGGCGATAATCGAGTAGCTGCAGCTTACGGCTATCGGAACAGCGATTGAGTGACCGCCCCCTAGCACTATGCTGACTGAAGGCTTGGTCATGCCCGCCAGGAGCTCGGACATGGCAAGCCCAGCCTCTACATCGCCGCCCACTGTGTTCAGCAATATCAGGAGCCCCTCTATATCCGAGCTCTGCTCGATCGCCACGAGTTGAGGCATGATGTGCTCGTACTTGGTAGTCTTGTTCTGCGGCGGCAGCACCATGTGTCCTTCAATCTGGCCCACGATGCTCAGAACATGTATGTTGCTGGCGGGCGGGGCAGGCGTCTCAATCTCGCCGTATTCCTTGATCGACCCGGCAGCCTGCTGCGCCTGCGCGTTTTCGCCCACACTCGGGCCGGTTTCAGATCCTACCCTCATAATAGGCCGCACCTCCATCGATTCCATACGGTTAGTATGAGGGTGGACAAGAGTTGCTTATACGTCTATGACAACGGGAATTACCATCGGGCGCGTGCCGGTGCGTTCAAAGATGAAGGATGACACAGTGTGCCTCAGCTGATCCTTGAGCGACTGCACTTCAAGGCTGCCCTCGCCGGCGTGGCGAGCGGCGGCCTTCTGCCCCACCGAGCGTATCTCCTCGATGAAGGTCTCGGATTCCTTCACGTAGACAAACCCGCGAGTGACTATCTCCACATCGCCCACAACCATGTTCCGCCCCCGGTCGCCTGCGACCACGACTACGACGATGCCATCTTCCGCCAACAGCCTTCTGTCGCGGAGCACCACATTGCCCACAGTGCCCACCGAGAAACCATCGACCAGGAGATGGCCCGAGGCAACGCGCCCTGCGACATGCGCCGAACCGCGGCTGAACTCCATCACATCGCCGAGTTCAGGGATGAGTATGTTCGACCTTGACATCCCGAGTTCCTGAGCGAGTCTGGCATGCTTGACCAGGTGCCGGTATTCGCCGTGCACCGGCACAAAATACTCGGGCCTGACCACGTTCAACATCAGCTTGAGCTCTTCCTGGCTGGCGTGCCCAGACACGTGAAATCCGGAGAAAGCATCGTATATGACCTCCGCCCCCTGCTTGAAAAGGCGGTTTATGGTTGAACCTATCATCCGTTCGTTGCCAGGAATCGTGCTTGCTGAGATGATGACGGTATCGCCGGGCATAATCGATATCTTCCTGTGGTCGGCCATAGCCATGCGGGTCAGAGCGGACATGGGCTCTCCCTGGCTTCCGGTGGTGATTATCACCGCTCGGTGCGCCGGCATTGAGTCCAACGCGTCCAAGTCGACCATAGTGCCCGGCTCAACGTGCAGATACCCAAGATCCATGGCAAGCCTAACGTTATTTTCCATGCTGCGGCCCACTATCGCAACCTTGCGGCCCGATTCGGCGGCCGCATCGAACACCTGCTGTATCCGCTCAATGTGCGATGCGAACGTAGTCACGAATATCCTGCTCGGGGCATCGCGAAACTCATTGCGGAACAGGTCGCCCACCACTCGCTCGGACATTGTGTAGCCTGGCCTGTCGGCATTGGTGGAGTCAGACAACATCACCAACACACCGCGGGCGCCCAGGTCCGCGAAGCGCCTTATGTCCATGACCCGTCCATCCACCGGCGTCTGATCGAACTTGAAGTCTGCCGTATGGATGATCATCCCTGCCGGGGTATCGATGGCCAGAGCCACACAGTCAGCGATGGAATGGCTCACATGGATAAACTCCACCCTCACATCGCCCAGGCGTATCGAGTCGCCCGCCTTCACAACGTGCGCATACGACTGCAGCCTGAGTCCGTGCTCCTTCAGCCTGGACTCGACAAGGGCCAAAGTGAGGCGGGTCCCGTAGACCGGCACATTGCCGTTCAGCCTCTTGAGCACGTAGGGGAGCGCTCCGATGTGATCTTCATGCCCATGCGTGAGCACGATCCCGCGGATTCGTTCGCGGTTCTCCTCAAGGTAAGACACATCGGGTATCACCAGATCCACGCCGAACATGTCCTCTTCCGGGAACATCAGCCCAGAGTCCACTACCACGATGTCGGGGCCGTACTCGACAACGAGCATGTTCTTTCCAATCTCGCCTATCCCGCCCAGCGGAATCAGACGAACCGTATCCGTCTTGTTTGATGACACTATCTAGAATAGCACCTCGCTGCTTGAAGTTTGGTCATACTTACGACATTATACACCACATCGCGGCTTCAGCCACATCAGCTCCTGCGCATCGTCCGAGTTAAGGCAAACACGATCGGAGTGAGCGACACCGCCGCGACCAGCGCTTCAGGCCCTCCCTGCACGAGAGCGATGGCCAGCGCGCCTGTCTTGCCGGCCATCGGAATGTAGCCGAATGCCACCGCCAGGCCCAAAGTGCCCACGGTATTCGTCAGACTGCCGACCGCCGCCGCCAGCGTCAGGCCCCATGTCCGTCTTCGAAGACCCGAATAAGTCCAGAAAGCTATCGGCCCCATGAGCAGCCTGGCCGGAATTACCACACGCACATCGCCCATGAACCGGAGCGTTGTCAGCCCGAAAATCAGTCCCACGGCCGCACCCACGGCCGGGCCGCCCAGCATCCCCGCCAAGATCACAGGCAGATGCATCAGGGTGGCCGCCCCCGCCGGCGTGGCCACCGGAATAAACCCCAATCCTGTAGTACCTAAAACGACAGTGATAGCGCCGAGCACGCCCGCGATAGTGATCTGCTCCGTTCTCAGTTTCAAACCGAAAGCACCTCCGTTCCAGCCCCTCTCGGGTGCCGGACGAGATGTTTCCCTCTCTAGGTTATTCCATGCATCACGCTACATCGCCCTCGCTCAGCCGCGCTTAGCCCAGAGCGCGCCTGATCGAGTAGAACGCGTCCATGCCGGCGTAGATGCCAGCATCGCCCAGCAGATCCTCGATCCTGAGCAGCTGATTATACTTGCCAACGCGATCCGTGCGGCACGGCGCGCCCGACTTGATCTGCCCGGCGTTCACAGCCACGGCGATGTCGGCGATGGTGGTATCTTCGGTCTCGCCGGACCGGTGTGAGATCACCGCCGTGTATCCGGCCCGCTTGGCCATTTCGATGGCGTCCAAAGTCTCCGAAAGCGTGCCGATCTGGTTGACCTTTATCAACACCGAGTTGGCCACGCCGCGTTCGATAGCCTGCTGGATCCGCTCGACGTTGGTGACCAGAAGATCATCGCCCACTAGCTGGACCGAATGGCCCAGTCGCGAAGTAGCCGTCCGCCAGCCGTCCCAGTCATCCTCAGCCAGCCCATCCTCGATGGAGATGATGGGGTACTTACCTACCAGCGCCTCGTAGTAGTCCACGAGTCCGGCCGAGTCGAGCTCCTTCCCCTCGCTCGCAAGCACATACTTGCCATCCCGCCACAGCTCGGTCGCAGCCACATCAAGCGCCACGAACACGTCTTTGCCCGCTGTGAAGCCGGCCTTCTCGATAGCCTCGACCACCACGGCGATAGCCTCTTCGTTGGAGTCGAGGTTAGGAGCGAAACCTCCCTCATCGCCCACACCCGCCGAAAGACCGCGTCTTTTCAGCACCGCCTTGAGAGCGTGGTAGATCTCGGCCCCAGTGCGAAGAGCATGAGCGAAGCTCTCGGCGCCCACAGGCACTATCATGAACTCCTGAATGTCCACGTTGTTATCGGCATGCTTGCCGCCGTTTAATATGTTCATCATGGGCACGGGCAACAGC